>JAUZQT010000013.1 GCA_030950825.1 Mariprofundaceae bacterium
TGCATCGCAACAGCATAGTCAGGCTTATTATAAACGGCCGAGCCTGCAACAATCGCATCTGCACCAGCACCACATACTTCAGAAACTGTTGTAGTATTCACACCACCATCAACTTCTAGGTAGGCAGATGATCCAGCATCATCAAGCATTTTGCGCGTTTCTGCAATCTTATCGGTGACTGCATGGATGTATGATTGCCCACCATAACCTGGATTAACACTCATCAGTAGAATCAAATCAACGCAATGCAATACATTTTTGATCGTAGATATTGGTGTTGAAGGGCATAATGAAACACCCGCTTTACAACCCAATGAACGAATCAATTGCAATGTTCGCTCTAAATGTACACACGTCTCTTGATGCACTGTAATAATATCTGCGCCAGCTTTGGCAAAGGCTTCAACCTGACGATCAGGATTCTCCACCATCAAATGAACATCCATTACTTTTTTAGTATGTGGGCGAATGGCCTTCACAATATTGTCACCAATAGTAATCGGTGGCACAAAAGAACCGTCCATAACATCGACGTGAACCCAATCACAACCGCCTACGTCAATGGCACGAATTTCTTTTTCTAGGTTGGCAAAATCTGCCGACAGGATGGATGGAGCAATAATTATATTTTTCATAAGGGCGAATTTATACCACTAAACCCCTATTCGTCCAGTGATATAATCCATTTGCTAAGTGTGTCTACTTGCTTATCACCCAATGGACCACCCTTTTTCTGAGCAAAGCCAGGCATACGATGCGTGCCTGTACCATTGGCAATCAAAGCACTTAAAACATCGACATCATCAAAGTGATGCAAGCTTGGCGCATACCCTCCCTTAGCTGCCTCCCCATGACACATCACACACACAGCCGTATAAATCTCCAAACCAGTGACCTTGCCTTTTGCTGGCGCAACATGACATGCCGCACATTTACCATCAAAAATACTTCGTTGATCATCCATGCCATGAGGATTCTCTTGAACATGCATACGCAACCAAGCAGTGCTTTTCACACCATGCTGATCGGTCATGGTGATTGATTTTCGTATCTCCCCAAGTTTACCGAAAGTATCAACTTTTACATGCAACAAAGTAAAGGCCCCTGCTGCCAGCATACGGGTTTCTGGCTCAAGCGTTGTACAGCCACATGAACTTTCCAATGTTACAATCTGTGAAAAATCACCACCATTATTGCGAATAAGCAATGTTGCAACGGCCTCTTCGCCTTCCATAATATTCCCCATATCCAGTTCAACTGGATCAAAAACAAGCTTTCCAGAGTCTTGATTGGGGATAGGTGTTGGCATTGCCGTCGGTGTATTATCACAAGCTGTAAGCAGGCAAAGGCATAACAATATAGTCGTTAACTCTTGCATCAAAGTGACTTCCTTAAATACACGTTTAATATATCTGGAATAGCTTGATCACCATGCATCATAGCCAATAGCACAGGAGCTTCGCATACCAATAACATCTGCACAGCAGCAATAAGCGCCGCATCTTCCGATAGCAAGACATCATCCAGATTCGATAACCATACATCCAGCTCCAGCATACCCTGTCGCTTCAGGCGATACCGCAGACAACGCACATCCATATTTAAATCCATGCAGCAATTGTGTTCATGATTCTTTATTTGGCAATATATTAAATTTAAAAAACAACTGTTCAGTATTCCCATAAGATGCCCAACGTGACTCTAAAAAACATCATCCCCAAGTGCCTGTATTGGGGATCCTGAATAATTACAGCTTATTTTCAATTGAATATAAAACAGCAGGGCAGTAAGTCATTGCCATCATCATTATTTTCCGTATAAAATGCCGTATGTTCAAATTCTATCTATGCCTTATTATTTTTATCATACCCTTGCTTGCTCACGCAGCTCCTCTCCATTCAAGCATGGTTGTTTCAGCGCACCCATTGGCAACAAAAGCAGGGATTCAAGTCCTACAACATGGCGGCAATGCCTTTGATGCAGCCGCCGCCACAGCTCTAGCACTTGGCGTGGTGGAGCCTGGTTCTTCTGGCATCGGTGGCGGCGGATTCTTCTTGCTCTATATCGCCAAAGATAAGCGTTATGTCATGCTTGATGCGCGTGAGACTGCGCCCAAACTGGCAGACCATGGTGAAATTTATCAAACACAATCCAGCATTAATGGTCCACAATCAGCAGGTGTGCCTGGACTGCTTGCAGGTGTGGATCATTTGATCACGAAGTACGGTCGTATAAGCCGCGAAATAAGCACATCCCCAGCCATTCAGTTAGCGCGTGATGGCTTTCACATAAGCCCGCATTTACAAGCTATGATAGATTGGCGAAAAGATGTACTTAACGATGCAGCGCAAGGTATTTTCTTGCAACATGGCGACACCCCAAACAAACAATACCTACTTCGCCAAGCGGCTTTGGCTGATACACTGGCGCGTTTTTCCAAATATGGGTCAAAAGATTTTTATCACGGTGAGACAGCAGGCCGACTCATCGCCGACATGAGGCGCGATGGTGGGCTAATTCAATCCTCTGACCTTGCAAATTACCAAGTTATTGAGCGAGAACCAGTACAATTTTATTTTCATGGCAGGCATATTGTTTCCGCAGCGTTGCCGTCATCGGGTGGTATCACCATGGCAGAAACGCTTGGTATATTGCAAGCCGATGATCTTGCCACGCTCAGCGATGCAGATCGGACACATCTCATTATTGAAGCCATGAAACGCGCTTATAAAGATCGCAATCAATATCTCGGTGATCAAGATTTTGTGCATATCCCTGATTTATTAGAAGAAAAGCGCCTAAAAACACTGCGGCGCTCCATTGATATGCATAAGGCCGCACCCTCTGAAGAAATGGCTGATTTTATTGAGCCTATGGGTAACAGTGTTGACACCACGCATTTTTCGATTATTGATCATCAAGGAAATATGGTCTCCGCCACACTTTCAATCAATTATGGCATGGGGTCGGGCTACGTATCACCCAGTACTGGCATCTTACTCAATGATGAAATGGATGATTTTGCCACACAAGCAGGCAAGCCCAATGCTTATGGCCTAGTACAAGGAAAAGCCAATGCCATTGCACCAGGCAAACGCATGCTCTCTTCCATGTCCCCTACATTTGTCATGGACAAAAAACGCACATTTATTGTAGGAACGCCGGGAGGGTCTCGCATTATCAGTATGGTTTTGCTGGCCTCCATGGCCTTTATCAATGATCAAAAAGACGCCCAACAATGGGTGAATGCACCGCGCTTTCATCACCAGTTCCTTCCCGATATTGTGCAATATGAAGCAGGAGCCTTTTCACCCAAGCTTATCTCAGAGCTACAACAACGTGGCCATCAACTTCAGGAAATACGCAACTATGGTAATATGCAGGCCATACTCTGGAACCATCAGAGTGGATCACTCATAGGTATGAGTGATCACCGTGGTGAAGGAAGCGCTGTGGAAATATCAATCAATCATCAACCCAAGCCGTAGCTCCGAAGCTTTGCTTACAAATCGAGATCATCATCAAAGTCCATGGATTGTGCGATGATTTCTTGCAACAGAGCAAGCACCAACATTTTAGAATCATCTTTTTCACGCGGATCACAAGGAATAATCACCGTATCACCAATATTTAATTCACAAGCCAAATCACCAAGTTCTCTGGCATCTGGCAAGTCTCGCTTGGTCGCTCCGATGATAATTGGCATATCCGATAAATCTCGATAAAATTCAAGCATCAGCTTACCTTCATCAATCGCGCGCTGGCTACTGGAATCAACCAGAAAAACCGTTCCAAGCGCTCCTTTGGATAAAATTTTCCACATAAAATTAAAGCGAGCCTGGCCTGGTGTACCGAATAAATGAACATCCAATTCATCATCCACATGTAGAATACCGAAATCCAAACCCACCGTGGTCATACTTTTATACTGCGCAAGCGCATCGGTTGCCTGCACATCTTTACCTGAGGTTTGCTCATCACTGATAAACTTAATTAACGTTGTTTTACCTGCATTAAAAGGCCCCGTAATGAGGATTTTAGCAATATCTTTTTTATGACTCATTTATTATATCCCCCTAACACGCTGAAAAATTCGAGACACGATACTGCTTACTGACTTGTTGTTTGGATTGATGGCGACTTGAGGTTTCGCTTTGATGAGGCCCAAACAATAAGCCAATACAAGCACTTTCAACCGACGTTCCAACATATCGTGATCGTCAATACCCTTCAGAAAACATGCTGGTGTAAAATCACTTTCATTAATCGAACGTTTGTATAATATGAGATATGTAAGACCTTCTTTAAAGCCTTTCATATCTCGAAGCACCATACTCACCTGTATGCATGGAAGCTTCATGAAAAGAAGCTTTAACCTCACGCAATCGGCATCACTCCAGTGAATATGATTTAACACTCGAATCATCGTGCCTTGCGGATCTAACTCACGGTGATTGTGCGTGACTTTTAAAGGCACCCAGCCACACCGAAGCACAGCTTCTGACAGTGAATCTGATAGGTGCTCTACAGCACCATCGTCATCAATAATATTTCCCTTATTAATTTTAACAGTGCCCTTCCCCCCCGATGCCAAATCAAATAAAAACATGCCTGTGCTTTTTTGTTGCAATACTTTGCGTAATAAAGAAAGCTGTTTAAAATTTAAATCTGCTTGTATGTTTTCTACCATATATTTCACCTCATAACTAGAAAAACTTTCGCAAAAGAATTCGTAGGTTACACTTCAAACCATGAAAAGCATAGCATATACAAAGAAATTAAAAATAGTCGGTGGCATCGAAACTGTGGCGGTCACTACAGGTGATATTGCAGCGCTTTTACAACAAGGCCGTCAGGAGCTTGGTCGTGAAGGTGACTTTATAGGAAAATCAACCACCAGCTTATATGTGGGCGATCATTATGTGCTGAAATTGCATACAGAACAAATATTCTCAGATGCTGACATTGCCTACAAATGGACAGATCATCACCTCAAGAATGAACGAGAAGCAGGGGTTTATCACCCCCAACGTTGCTGGTTTATTAAAAAACACCAAGCGCTCTGGGTTCCAGGCAATATCACACCGCGCTTGCAAGCTGTACATACGATTTTTGAATCCCTGATCGAAGCAGAAGAAGAACATTTAAATTTATTAACTGATATAACCGCGATGTATTTGGATTATACTGCTCGCATAGATAAACGTTTGGATGAAGGCCTATCAAATTTCGGTTTGGATGGTCATAAGCTGTATTATTTGGATGATGATATTTTTAAGTGGGATCAGTTCAACGCCTTTAGCGCCCTGACTGCAGGCTGGATTCGGCGCTATAGCACGTCATGGTTATCAGCAACTATAACAAAGCGCTTTGCCAAAAAATTAGGCCAACAGCTAGAGCACTTTTTCAAAAATCAGGAAGGAATGGATGCATCACAGGTTGTGGCAGAACAGTTGCATGGCATGTTTTTTGCTGCGGGCGAGATTCAAGATGCTGCGAATATCCTGATTGAGATTTTACGTTACGGCACATCCAAACACACACCAAAAGAGCACGATCATTTTGCTGATCTTGAGAGCTTTGCTGAGTATTTTCACGAAGATGAACCCATTGCAGTCTTGGCGGATGTGCATGCCAATTTACCAGCCCTAGAAGTGGTCTTGGAAGAGGTGCGTCGTAGGGGAATTACACGCATTTTTGTGCTGGGTGATCTTGTGGGCTATGGCCCGCATCCAGAAGCCTGCATTGATTTATTGTGTAAAGTTGGAGCCGTAAGCCTTCAAGGCAACCATGATTATGCTGTAGCTACGGGTAATATGGTGCGCAGCATTACATCGTCATCATCATGGACTGCGGACTGGAGTATCAAACGCCTCGAAAAAAAACACCGTTCATATTTAAAGCATTTGCCCTTGCGCATGATTCATCGCCCGTGGCTGGCTGTGCATGGTGCTCCCATTGATAAAACATTTTTTAACGCCTATGTCTACGAGCCTACAGCAGAAGCAAACCTTCATTGGATGCAGAAAGAAAACTACCGCTTTGCTTTGCATGGGCACAGCCACTTGCAAGGTGTTTACGCGCTATCACATGGTCAAGTTATCTGCATCAAAGATCAAACGACCATTGACCTTGATCTCTATCCAGTTGCACTTATCTGCCCAGGTTCTGTTGGCCAGCCTCGTGGCGGCATGATAGGTGCAACATTTGCCATATTAAAGCCATTAAGCGGTCAACTTGAATTGTTGCGTTTAGATTATGATGTCAAAGAAGTGATTCAAGATATGATTATTGAACAATTTCCAGAGCAATTGATACGACTCCTAAAAACGGGCATGAGCACTTAGGAACGGGAATAGTTCGCAGAGATTAAACACAAAAAAAAGCCTGCAAATCGCAGGCTTTTTTTTAAAATCAATGGAAGCAACTCATTCGCTCCCATACCTTACAATATCAAGGACAAAAGGGAGCAATGTTTGGAATTGCATTACGCACAGCAGCCCAGCCCATGCCAAGATTTGTTTTGCGACCAGTAATCAAAACCAACAAAGCATCTGGTTTGTCTTTAAGCACAATCATAAAGTGAAATGTATTATCCGAAGTCATTTGCATTTCAATGATGTGCCCAACACTGTCATCACCTTTTTGTGCGCCAAGCATCTTATAGACAGCACTGATATTTCTTCCGCGGAACAAATCAACCGCCGCCGCGCCCACTGCATCCAAATAGGACTGGGTAAAATAAGGCACACTATGCTGCGCACCCAGAAGCATGCCGCTATTTAAATCCACAACCCCAGCACCCAAGGCACCATCAACATCATTTACTATTGTTTTTAACGCATCATTAAGACTCATTTCCATTCTCCTCATTTAGTTTTTTCCGATCAACATCTTTCATTACCCGTGCTAGCAGTGCTTCAGGATCAAAACTGAACACAGCCCTGCTTTCAGGAATGGGTGAGGTGCCAGATTCAACAACCGAAACTATCTCTTTGGCAACCCTTTGGCTTGAAACAAATACCAACCCCATATTGGCATTTGCCCGACCAATCACGGTCAAAATCAATGTCCCAGCATGCAAAATAACCAAAGAACTATCTTTGGAATCACTGACCACCTTATCACTCATGGCTTGCCCTGCTTGCCCAGCCAAGGCATCCGTCAGCGAAATGACCGATGCACTCATGGCCGCAACCGAATCCGCTTCAATCTCCACCCCATCACTGGCCTGAGCAAGCAATAGACCATCAGGACTGGATAACACACTGGCAATCACAGCATCTGATTCTGCAACCAGCTGCTCCAACCGCTTTTGACAAAGCTTAACTTCATGATCATTTAAGGCACAAGAATTCATAGGCACAAACCATATAGGGGTTTTTGTGCCATGCAAGGTTTTTCACATGCCTCAAAATTAAAAAAGCTCAAATCCCATCACCACCAAGAAAATTTTCAACTTTCTGATGCTCTTTGCACATCTCTTTGTTCAATTGTGAATCTCTTACATTATCGCACTTATCATCAGCATGAAAGCTATCCACCCGTGCATTTACATCATCAATTAAGGTAAGCATATGACGAAGAACCTGAGCAACAGGGTCTGGCATTTGATGATGATCTAAGTTAATTCGCCCATTTTCAATGAGTGACTCTGTTTTACCCACCACCATACCTGGAATACCAATCACCGTTGAGTGCTCTGGAATATCCTTCAATACCACGGAGTTCGCACCAATACGCGATTGCTGTCCAATGGTAATCGCACCCAACACCTTTGCCCCAGCGCCAACAATCACCCCATCCTCCAAGGTTGGGTGGCGTTTTTCTTTCTGCCACGTTGTGCCGCCCAAAGTCACCCCGTGGTATAGGGTTACACCATCACCAATTTCAGTGGTCTCACCAATCACAATACCCATGCCATGATCAATAAAAAATCGCTTGCCAATGGTTGCCCCTGGATGGATTTCAATACCTGTCAACCAGCGCCCTATATGAGAAATAAACCGACCCAACCAACAAAGATCCCGCTGCCAGCATGCATGTGCCACACGGTAGATCCAAATAGCATGCAAGCCTGGATAGCAGGTGAGTACCTCCCATGTAGAACGCGCCGCTGGATCACGATCAAAAGCAGTACGAATATCGTCTCGAATAGTTAAAAACATGGCAATAAGCTACATCACAGCGCGCGCTGAACACAATGCTTCATCCGATCCTGCAATCGTCCATAGTGCATCCGCATGAAGTTGCTGCTCCACCCAGTGCCGAATATCATGGCTTTGCAACTGCTGAATACGATCCACCCACTGCTGTTGCGACAACAGTTTATCCTCATCCAAGCGCCCCCCTAAATATAGCATATGCCCTTCCACCGAATCCATACCCATACGAAATTGCACTTCCATTTGTCGTTTGGCACGCACAAGCACGGCATCATTGATCATATCAGGGAATTTACAAAGTGTTTCTTGCAACACAGCAAGGCAATCGGCCAACATATTGGGATGCGTGCCACAACTCATACTCCATAAACCAACATCGCTGAATGGCGATAAATGCGAGCCAACACTATAGGCTAAGCCTCGGCGTTCACGGATCTCACGAAATAGTGCTGAACTCATACCACCACCCAACATTTGATTGGCCAACCATGATTCAGGACGATGCTCGGCAGCCGCATTGATACTTGGAAAACTTACGACAATATGCGCCTGTTCCATATCGCGCGATAAATAATGTGCACCTTTTTTTCTTAATGCTTGTTTTCTGGGCGAACGCTCCACCGCAGACCCCCATGTCCGCTTAGCAACCGCATCCACCAATGCCTGATGTTCAATGCGTCCTGCTGCCGTAATCAACAAGCGTGGCGGGCAATAATGCGCGTCCAAGTAATCTCGCAAATGGGTCGTTGAAAGCGCTGCCAAAACATCGCGCTTGCCTAATGTAGGCTCCCCCAGTGCATGATTGGCAAATACTTCTTTTAGGTGCTGATCGTACACCCATTCATCTGGGGTATCATCGACCATCGCCATTTCCGAGAAAATAACTTCACGCTCACGCTGCCATTCGTCTTCGGGCAAACTTGACTCCAACAGCATATCCATGAGCAATGCCAAACCTTCTTGCCAATCTTCATGCAATACATGTAGATAAAAACAAGTACGTTCACGCGATGTAAATGCATTGGCATTGCCACCCAAAACATCCAGTTTTTCAGATAAAGCATGCACATTCAATGATTTTGTACCCTTGAACAACATATGCTCCAGAGCATGAGAAATTCCAGCCTGTGATGCACTCTCATCGCGACTACCTGCATCAATAAATATACCCAAAGCCACGCTTTGTGCTTCAGGCATGGCATGAGAAATAACCATAGGTCCATCACTTAGTTGTGTTTCTTTAGAAAATTTCTTATGCATTTTCCCCTCACTTACTCAAACTCATGGCAGCATTAAAGGGCGCATACATATTTTTGCAAGTAAGGCGTAATTGTGGTTATTCCATCAATTACGATCCAATCACGGTGACAGTTTACCAAATGCACTTATTATGAAACTAAAATTTAATAACATGGCTAAGCTGCCTTATCTTGTTAAACTTAAGGCGAAGAAACAATAGAAAAAATATATGGATCGGAATTAAGTATATTTAGTAAGCTGTCACCGGAACTCACAGATTGCCGTAGAAGGAGCTTGAAAGCCTAATGACTTCACCTCACCTCATTGATATTGTTATCTTATTGGCATCCGCAGTCGTTGCGGTTCCACTTTTTAAATTTGTCAAGCTTGGCGCTGTGCCAGGTTTTTTAGTGGCTGGTGTGATTGTCGGCCCCTTTGGGCTGGGCTTAATCAGCAATCTCGACGAAATCGGAAAGCTGGCAGAAATTGGTGTTGTACTGCTTTTATTTGTCATTGGCGTTGAATTAAAGCCATCCCGACTTTGGCGAATGCGGCGCTTGGTATTTGTTCTGGGCACCCTTCAAGTTCTCATCACAGGCCTGGCACTCGCGGCCATCGCTTACTCCTTTTTTGCTCTACCAATGCGCTCAGCAATTTTAGCTGGCACAGTATTGGCACTGTCATCGACAGCCTTTGTATTACAACTATTGGCAGAACAACGCGCGCTCTCATCGCCCTACGGACGAGCATCCTTTGCAATACTACTGCTACAAGATCTTGCAGTCGTACCACTTTTGGCCTTGGTGCCATTATTGGCAATGCCTGAAGTTAATTTTAGCTTGGATATTATTTATACACTGGCTAAATCCCTGCTGGTCCTTGGCTTAGTTATTTTATTGGGGCACTATTTTTTACGCCCCATTTTTCGGCACATTGCGATTTCGGATAATCCAGAAATTTTCACGGCATCGGCTGTCTTATTGGTTCTGGGAACGGCCTTATTAACTGAACACTTGGGTCTTTCGATGGCAATGGGAGCCTTTTTAGCAGGCCTACTTATCTCCAATTCACCCTATAAACATCAAGTTATGGCAGAAATATCTCCTTTCCGTGGCTTCTTTCTAGGCCTGTTTTTCATGTCCATGGGCATGCTTTTGAATCTTAATCTCTTTCTGGATAGCCCTGTTTCATCACTTGCAGTCGTTCTTTTGTTAATATTTATTAAAGCCGTACTTCTTTATTTTTTGGCACAGCTATTCGGATTCGGATTTAAAACCAGCCTGGCCATTGCACTGATGCTTGCCCAAAGCGGTGAGTTTGCCTTAGTTATTTTCTCCATGGCGCATCAAACAAGTATTTTAAGCAATGAACTATTCCAGCAACTATTACTCATTGTTCTTCTGAGCATGCTTGCCACGCCTGCACTAGCATATTTCGCGCAACTCTTTACAAAAAACACAACAACTAAAAAAGAGCTACCTTCGGAAAAGGCGCTTCCTGCGCCCATCGTCATTGCGGGCTTTGGTCGTGTGGGGCGCCGAGTCGGAGAAATATTAACCATGGCGAACAGACCTTATGTCGCACTGGACTCTGACGCACGAATCGTTGAGAGGGAACGAGAAAATGGTCACCCCATTTTTTATGGTGATGCATGTAGAACAAAACTTTTGGAAGCTGCGGGTGCCGCCAACGCTCAAGTCATTATTGTCACCACAAGAGGCACAGCAATCACAGAGCAAATCGTTGCATCACTTCGGCAAGCTTACCCCAATACTGTCATTTATGTGCGCGGACACAGCCTAGAGCAATGCCGTGAATTACAAGCAATCGGCGCCACTGGATCTGTTTCTGAAACAATCGAAGCAAGCCTTGAATTGGCACGCATGACACTGCGCAATATTGGCATCGATAAAAAAGAGCGCACGGCTATTTTGAATGACTTCCGGCGTTCGTATCACAAAAAAATTAACCAGCCAGAAAGTGATATATCATGCCAAAAAGATATTTAGATTTGCATTAAAACATCAGGCTTATTTCGACAGGCTAGGTTCAACCTCAGCAACGAGTAGCCAAACGAGCGCAATAAAATATATGCATATCCGCAACAGCACTTGCTCATGTTCACTACCCACACAGTGCTGCAACTGCTTACTTATCGTTGTAAACCATGACATAAACGCAACAAGACAGTAATTCAAATATGGAAACCATTGATTGAACAGGAGTGCAAGGAACGGAAATTAAATAACTTGAGCATTTAATTCCCGTTTCTAAACACTTATACCGCAGTCTTCACCATGCAATATTCCGTTGCAGTTACTTCACCCGCAATGAAACACGACGATTTTTGGCGCGCCCTTCTACTGTACTATTATCAGCACGCGGTTGTGTTTCACCATAGCCTTGGGATGTTAAACGTGCCGCTTTAATACCGTGCCCAAGAAAATAGTTCATGACACTTGTGGCTCGGCGGTTGGATAAGCCAAGATTATAAGCAGCTTTGCCTTTGCTATCGGTATGTGCAGCAACCTCAACATTGATATCAGCACGCTTCTGCAGTGTTTTTACAGCATTATCCAATACGGCCATTGATGCCACCGTTAATTTGGCACTATTTGTCTCAAAAAACACGCCTTCCAAACGAATCACTTCAAGCACAGGTTTCGCACAGCCTTTTTTCGCTTTAACATAGGCCTTTTTCGCAGTCGCCAATGCATCTGCAAGCAGCTCTGCATTTTCATCGGGATGTGAACCGACCTCATCCGTAATTTCATGTGCAGCATGATACATTTTCACAACAGCCTTGGCTTGCAAGGCAGGTGCACACTTTTCAGCACCAGCATCCTTCGCCTGCTGAATCATGGCGCGTGCTTCATCCAATTCACTGATTTGTGTGGATGCGATATGCCCTGTGCAAGCTGTCATTGCTGTACATGCCGCTAATAGAAAAATTCGCTTCATTTCATGCTCCCTGCTTGAGCTGCATGCTCTTCTGCTTTATCCATAAAAGCTTTCGCAACACCAATATCATGCTGCATTTTTTCCTCCACAGCAACGCTGGCAAATTCACGCGCCAAATGCGCCTGATAGCTATTATTATCCTTTAATTGTGCATATAGACTATCATAACGATCATCCACACTTACTTTCCAATCTGCCGCTGCAGCCGAACTTGCAAAAACAAGCATCGCAACAGCCAATAAACTTAACCGCTTCATATCCACTCCTCTCTTATTATAAATTGTATCTCACCAACACCAATAAAACCTTCATCTGCTCATCTGCTCATTTGTTTCATGTTAATGCAGTACACCCAACTTTGCCAAAGTAAAGATAGGAATATCCGCATTAAAGCGTTTTCCATCTTCCCCTAGCATCTGATAACTCCCTTGCATGCAACCCAAAGGAGTCTCCAATACACAAAAGCTACTGTAGCGATGTTCAGCTCCTGGATCAATCATCGGTTGTTCACCAAGCACCCCATCACCTTGCACTTCTTGTACATTCGCATTGGCATCGGTAATGAACCAGTGTCGCTGCATAAGCCTCGCACCTTTATTGCCTATATTGCGAATATTAATGTGGTAGGCGAATAAATATTGTGCATCGCTTTCCTCAGAATGCTCTTCTATATACTCAGGCCTGACACTTATCTCAAACTGATAGGCAACGGTCATGCTGTTACTTCTAATTTTAAAAAACGACGTTTACCGCATTTAATCAGGTAAGACCCACCCACCATCAACGAAAAACCCTTGTCGTTCACTTTCTCACCGTTCACAGAAACTGCACCTTGCTTCACCAAGCGCATTCCTTCACCATTGGATTTGGTTAAACCTGTTTCAGTCAAGGCTTTCACCAACCACAAGTTGCCATCCGTTGCCGCCAGTGATGCTTCAGGAATATCATCAGGCACCTCTTTCTTGGCAAACTGTTTTTCAAATCCTTCACGCGCTGCCTGCCCCGCCTCTGCACCATGAAAGCGCGCCACGATCCGAACTGCCAGTTGTTTTTTTGCTTCCATTGGATGCATGGCACGAACATCATCCAAATCCACATCCGTCAATAATTCATAATAGCGCACCATTAATTCATCAGAAGCCGACATTACCTTGCCAAACTGATCCACAGGTGCCTCTTCAATAGCAATATAATTATTGAGTGACTTGGACATTTTATTCTCACCATCCAAACCTTCCAGCAACGGCATGGTTATAACAATTTGTGGCGATTTAGCGTGATTCTCTTGAAGTTGTCGTCCCATCAATAGATTAAATTTTTGATCATTACCACCCAACTCAATATCTGCATTCAAAGCCACCGAGTCAAAGCCCTGTACCAGAGGGTACAAGAACTCATGAATCGCAATGGATTGCCTGTTTTTATAACGTTTCTCAAAATCATCACGTTCAAGCATACGTGCCACAGTCGCTTTTCCAGCCAAGGCAATCATTTCTGCAGCAGACATATTTCCAAACCAATCGGAATTAAAGCGTACTTCTGTTTTGGCAGGGTCGAGCACTTTAAAAACTTGTTGTTTATAAGTTTCGGCATTGATAAGCACATCCTCCTTGGTGAGAGGCGGACGGGTTTCATTTTTCCCGCTTGGATCTCCGATCATGCCCGTAAAATCGCCTATCAAAAAAATCACTTGATGCCCACATTGTTGAAACTGGCGCAATTTCTCAAGCAGTACCGTATGCCCCAAGTGCAAATCAGGTGCCGTTGGATCAAAGCCAGCTTTAACACGCAGTGGACGCGCCTCTTTTTCTGCCAATTTAAGTTTGGCCTCAAGCCCGCCCGCAGGAAGAATTTCCAATGTGCCGCGAGATAGCAGTGCTAGTTGTTGTTGAATATCCATCACCGAAGCCTATCAAATTAAGATATGGATGATATAGATGAAAAGAAAAAAGGCTCCGCAATGCGGAGCCTTTAAAAAATTCGTCTGGTGTCTAAGGGAGGGAGGAGGGCGACACCAGACAAGGCGAATGATACGGCAACAGCGTGACGGATCTATGAATCATACATTAAAAGATGTTTATGTTGGATAGTATATGTCAGGCTTATTCATAGTCCGCATTATTCATGAATCGCCGTGATGATCGCGCCGAAGCTTGGTTTGCAACGATTTTTTTTGCCAATCGACCGTAGCCATGCATACGGTCGATTGGCAAAGGATTCGTTGCGAACGCGTGCGCGTGCGGGGTCAGGTCTAGTATTGCGCATTTGACGTTGTTAATTAATTGATATATTCTCTTTATTCAGGAAAAATGCGCAATACTAGACCTGACCCCGCACCCGCATTTGACGTTGTTAATTAATTGATATATTCTCTTTATTCAGGA
>JAUZQT010000130.1 GCA_030950825.1 Mariprofundaceae bacterium
ACAGATGTACCATAATGGGAGAGGCTTCACAAAAATGCGATTGCGCGCTTTAACGGCGATCCACAATTACGGCATTAAACATAGCGATGGTTCAACAGCTGCATCACGTTTGTTTGGGCAAGATTTTCCCGACCCATTCACATGGCTTTTAGGGCAAGTTGGAGAGCTTCCTTTGCCGAGGAGGTCAAATAAGAGGCTTGTCTGTAACCCATTGTTTTTACTGACTGTACCGTCTTAAAAGGGAAGCCTTTGTTCGCAACGAATTCTTTACCAATCGACCGTATGCATGGCTACGACACTCATGGTAAAAAATTCGTTGCAAACAAAACTTCGGCGCGATCATCACGGCGATTCATGAATAATGCGGGTTATATGGCTTTAGCTTGCTCAGCAGCATTGCCTGTATAGCTGGCTGGCGTCATTGCCAATAATTGTTCTTTTGCAGTATCGGGGATATGCAGATCCATAATAAATACGCGCAGTGATTCTTGTGTAATACCTTGCCCACGTGTTAATGCTTTTAATTGTTCATATGGGTTTTCGAGCCCATAACGACGCATCACTGTTTGTACAGCCTCACCCAATACTTCCCAAGTTGCATCAAGATCTTCATCCATACGCTTGCAGTTTGGTTCTAATTTAGAAATGCCTTTCAATGCAGATTCCAAAGCCAGCAAAGTATAACCTAGGCCGACACCCAAGTTACGTAAGACCGTGGAATCGGTTAAATCGCGTTGCCAGCGTGAGATAGGAAGCTTTTCAGATAAATGGCGTAGCATGGCATTGGCAAGACCTAAGTTTCCCTCGGCATTTTCAAAATCAATCGGATTCACTTTGTGCGGCATGGTGGAGGAGCCAACTTCTCCTGCAATCACCCGCTGTTTAAAATAACCAACAGAGATATAGCCCCACATATCACGACAAAAGTCGATCAGGATGGTGTTGAAACGCGCAACAATATCATTAAACTCTGCGATATAGTCATGGGGTTCGATTTGAATGGTATACGGATTCCAAGTTAGACCAAGTGACTCGACAAAATTTTGAGCAATGACTTCCCACTTTAATTCTGGATAAGATGCCAAATGCGCATTGTAATTACCAACGGCACCATTGATTTTCCCCAGCACCTCCGTTTGCTCCAGTTGTTTGATTTGGCGCTGCATACGATAAGCGACATTGGCCCATTCCTTACCCATCGTGGTCGGGCTGGCTGCCTGTCCATGCGTACGTGCCAATAATGGCTGCTCTGAAAGATCATGGGCACCAGTTTTGATGGCACCCAACATACGATTGAACATTGGTAACATCACAGTATCGCGGGCTTCTTTGAGCATCAATGCGTAAGATAAGTTGTTAATATCTTCGGATGTACAGGCAAAGTGAAAGAACTCAGAAATAATGGATAATTCTGCATGATCTGAGACTTGTTCTTTTAAAAAATATTCAACGGCTTTCACATCATGGTTGGTTGTTCGTTCAATATCTTTCACACGCTGTGCATCAGCTTCTGAGAAGTTGAGTATCATGTCATCTAGAAAACTTGTTGCTTGTGTTGAAAAAGCAGGGACTTCTTTCATGTCATTATTGTAGGATAACATTTGCAACCAACGTATTTCAACTGTAAGCCTTGCTTTAATAAGACCGTGTTCGCTGAAAATAGGGCGCAAACTTGCAACTTTACTCGCATAGCGACCATCAAGCGGTGAAAGGGCTGAAATAGGCGATACTTGCATGTTTTTTACTCCCAAACTCTTGCATAATTGAATAGTGATCAAGTGTATATTGGATGTGTACACTTAAAATTTCTGCGAAAGGTACACGCATATGACTTGATTTCCAGTTGGATGCAGGTGATGATAGCTTGCTCAGGGGAATTAATTTAATTTTAACATAAAATAAATGAACCGATAATGCTTTTTAGGCTGTGATAACGATGTCTATCATGGGGTAAAAAAGCTTTATAGGCGTTGGAGAGGGGACTCAATGCACTTGCAGGGTTCTCATCTTAACCTTAAAGTGCGTGAGGGGGTTGTTTATGCGAATACCAAACATGATGGTTGTAATATTAGCGTTATTTTTTTCATCGACTGCTTTTGCAGAAGACGTCCAAGCAGTAGGGGCTGAAGCTCAAGTAAGCACCATGGAACCCAGTATTGAGCGGGGAAAAATGATTTTTGATACTGTGTGTATTCATTGTCATCATACAGATAGCAAAGTCGGATCAACAGGTTGCCCCGGTTTGAAAGGAGTTCTTGGTCGGCATGATGAAGTTTGGCTGGATAAATGGCTTTTAGCACCTGAAGAGTTTTCTAAAATCGATGTCAAAGCCAAAGCCGTGGTGGATGGAAACCCTTACGGTTTGGTTATGCCTATCCTGCCCGAAATGCAAGATAAGCAAAATCGAAAAGATATGATTGAGTTCCTAAAAACGTTAAAATAAAACGTGGTGGTAAGCTAAATACTTGCCATACTTATGAGTGGCAAAAAAAGGCCAGTGTCGCTTTTGCGAACACTGGCTTTTTTTGTGCCGTTCATCAGCAGGATGCTTTTAATAAGCTGGAACTTAGCCTTGAAGCAGCTCTTTTAAACGTTGGTTTACCATGCCCGGGTTGGCTTTTCCTTTTGAAGCTTTCATCACTTGCCCTACAAAGAAACCAAACAGCTTGTCTTTACCGCTACGATAGGCCTCCACTTGCCCTTGATTGGCAGCCATAATGTCTAGAATCATGGCATCAATCGCACCCGTATCAGAGACTTGCTTGAGCCCTTTTTCCTCGATGATGGTATCGGCACTTATACCAGAATTCATCATCGCATCCAGTACATCTTTAGCGATTTTACCAGAAATAGTATTGTCAGCCATGCGATCCATCAGCTTTCCAAACGCTTCTGGAGAGATGGGGGCGTTTGCAATATCGCTTCCCATTTCTTTCAGTCGACCCAATAGCTCATTGGCCATCCAGTTTGCGCAACGTTTGGGATCAGATGGGTGTGTGGCCACCAATGTCTCATACCAATCAGACAGTTCTCGTGTTTGGGTTAATACATCAGCATCATAAGCCGATAATCCAAATTCTGCTTCAAAGCGTGCGCGCAGTTGGTGTGGAAGTTCTGGCAAGCCTGCTTTGAGATTATCGACTTCAAGTTGTGAAACACGCAAGGGTGGTAAGTCAGGCTCTGGAAAATAGCGGTAATCATTGGCCTCTTCCTTGCTTCGCATGGAGCGCGATTCACTTTTTACGGAATCCCATAATCGTGACTCCTGAACCACTTTCCCACCATCTTCAATCACTTCAATTTGACGCATCACTTCATAATCAATCGCTTGTTTGATAAAACGGAAGGAGTTCATATTTTTCATTTCAGTACGTGTACCCAATGCTTCGCCTGGGCGACGCACTGATACATTGGCATCACAACGAAACTGACCTTTTTCCATGTCTGCGCCAGAAACACCCAAGAAACGAATCAATTGATGCAGATTTTTCAAATAGGCAATAGCTTCATCCGCAGTACGCATATCAGGCTCGGAAACAATTTCCATCAATGGAATGCCTGAACGATTGAGATCAATATGAGAGACTGCTTCCAATCCTTCATGCATGGATTTCCCTGCATCTTCTTCCATGTGAATACGGGTAATACCAATGCGGCGATCACCACGCTCTTTAGTGGTAATGTCCATATGACCGTGCTCAACCAAGGGAATGGTGAATTGACTGATCTGATAGCCTTTGGGTAAATCAGGGTAGAAATAATTTTTGCGGTCAAACTTGGACTCAAGATTGATTTCAGCATCAATAGCAAGGCCTGTAAGAATGGTTTTATCCACAGCCAGTGTGTTCAATACTGGTAGCTGACCTGGCATCCCCAAACAAACGGGGCACGTTTGAGTATTGGGCTCTGCCCCAAAGACTGTGGAGCAACCACAAAATGCTTTGGTATCTGTATTAATTTGACAGTGAACTTCTAGTCCTATAACGACTTCCCAGCTCATGTTTCACCTCCCGATGGTTGATCAAAGGCTTGCGGCGTTTTATTGTACCAATGGCTTGTAGCTTCATAAGCAGAGGCTGCTCCAAGTAATACATCCTCACGCCAAGCTGGCGCAATCCACTGTAGGCCAACGGGCAAATCATGGGCAAAACCACAAGGTTGCGATAGGCCTGGAAGGCCTGCCAAGTTGACTGCGATGGTATAAATATCGGATAAATACATGGTCAGAGGGTCATCTGTTTTTTCACCCAGTTTAAAGGCGGTGATGGGGCTTGTTGGTGTGGCAATAATATCGACACTTTCAAATGCTGTGAGAAAATCTTGCTGAATCATGGTGCGTACTTGCTGTGCTTTTAAATAGTAGGCATCGTAGTAACCTGATGATAGCGCAAAGGCACCTGTTAAAATACGGCGTTTTACCTCGCTTCCAAAGCCTTCATCTCGTGAGCGTGTGTACATATCCAATAGATCTTCTGGATTGTCACAGCGATGACCAAAACGCACAGCGTCATAACGTGATAAATTCGCAGAGGCTTCTGATGGTGCAATGACATAATAAGCCGCAACTGCAAGGTTAGTATTGGGCAATGAAATATCTACCAATTCAGCGCCCAAGGCTTCACATTGTTTGAGGGCAGCTTCAACTTGAACGCGAACATCTGCATCCATGCCTTCCACAAAGTATTCTTTGGGAACGCCAATACGCATGCCTTTCATGTCTTTTTGATCACATACGGCTAGCCAATCCGCTTGAGATTGAGGTCCAGGCGCATCGGCAACAGATGTAGCGTCACCCGAATCATGGCCTGCAATAGCAGCAGTAATCATCGCCGCATCTTTGACCGTACGTGTCATCGGCCCTGCTTGATCCAAAGATGATGCAAAGGCGATAATACCACGGCGTGAAACACGACCATAGGTAGGTTTCAAGCCTGTTATGCCAGTAAGTGATGCAGGCTGGCGAATGGAGCCACCTGTATCCGTGCCCAGTGCGGCGGGCGTAAGTGCTGCCGCAACAGCAACAGCAGATCCACCCGATGAGCCTCCTGGAATGCAATCGGTATTCCAAGGGTTGCGACAAAGACCAAATGCCGATGTTTCATTGGATGAACCCATGGCAAATTCATCCATATTGGTTTTGCCAACCAATACTGCGCCAGCTTCTTTGAGCTTGGTGATCACATGTGCATCGTAAGGTGCATGGAAGTCTTTTAATATATTGGAGCAGCATTGCGTTGGGCCATGTTGTGTGCAGAAAATATCTTTTATGGCAATGGGTAGCCCTTCTAAGGCACGCGCACCGTGTTCTGCACGGTATTTATCGGATGCTTCGGCTTGAGCCAAAACGTGTGCGGAATCAATGTGCACAAATGCATTCAGTGTATCATTGTATGCAGCAATGCGATTCAAGTAGAGCTGTGCGACTTCCACAGCCGTAGTTTCGGCATTGTTTAAGCGTTCTTGGATATGGGATAAAGAGCTAAATGGCATTATTCGATCACCTTCGGTACGACATAGAGTCCTGCTTCTGTTTTTGGAGCTACTGCCTGCAATGCATCGCGATGATTACCATTGGTGACAATATTAGCGCGTAATGGCATGGCTGCATCATGAGGGTGGGCGGTTGGTACAATGCCATCCGTGTTTACGGCAGCAAGCTGATCAACATAGCCAAGAATCTCACTGAGTTGCGGCCCAAGTTCGGTGGCTTCATCATCAGTCAGGCGAATGCGAGCCAGCATTGCGACTTTTTGAACATCAATATCCATGTTCTGATACCTCGATTGTTTCGTGGAAATATGAGATATGGTGTTTTTGGGTTCAAATTGTATCATGACATTGAACAGCACCACATTCATTAATGGGGGAAAGTATAACGTTTGTTCGATTTTATCGCTACTTTGTTGGGAGTATGTAACTATTCAGCTCGCTATTGATTTTATCCGATATATCCATTGTGCTCGACAAACCCTTGGCACTTCCATCATGGCAATACATAATCCCAGCATGAAAATTATCACAGCCAACCTCAATGGTATTCGTGCCGCAACGCGCAAAGGCTTCTGGCCTTGGTTTTTAGAACAGCAAGCCGACATCCTTTGCATGCAAGAGTTGAAAGCCCATGCCCATCAAATCCCTGAAGAAGCCAAGCCTGAGGGCTACCACCATGCTTATCACTTTGCGGAAAAAGCAGGCTATTCTGGTGTTGCGCTGTATTCACGTAAAAAACCAGATGCTGTACATATTGGCCTAAGCAAGGTTGATCCAACTGTAGACTGGTCCGATATGGATGCGGAAGGCCGCTTTATTCAGGTGGATTTTGGAAAACTATCGGTCATGAGTGCTTATTTTCCTTCTGGTTCAAGTTCAGATGAACGCCAAGCATTTAAAATGACATTTTTAGAACGTTTTTCACCGTTTATCAGCCGCTTAAAACAGCAAGGGCGCGAAATTATTCTATGCGGCGACATCAATATTGCACACAATAATATTGATATAAAAAATTGGCGCGGAAATAGAAAAAACTCTGGTTTTTTGCCTGAAGAACGTGCTTGGATGGATGATCTACTAGAACATCAAGGCTTTGTTGATGCATTCCGCACACTTTACCCTGAAAAAGAGCAATATTCTTGGTGGTCAAACCGTGGTAAAGCACGTGCAAACAATGTCGGGTGGCGCATTGACTATCATATAGCCACACCAGAAACTGCGAAACGATTTACACATATTGATGTGTATACCGAACACTGGTTTTCCGATCATGCGCCTGTTATTGCCACACTCTCAGAATATTCAACGATATCATAGGCATGCTCACGGATAACCAGAGAATACTCGTTGCGAGTAACGGAGAAAGTAAGGCGCCTGCCTGTGCGAAAACGCAGGCAGGTGCCAGTATTTGTGAATAATGCGGGTTAAGGGTTGCGAAAGAAACTTGCACCAATAAATAAAGAAAAGCATTATCGCAGCATGTTAATCGTTATTTCTCCAGCCAAAAAACTTGATATGGATACAGTTACTCCTTTTTCCGATCATAGCCAGCCCGAACTCTTAGAACATGCAGGTAATCTGATCGACATTTTACGCAATAAAGACAGTTTTGATATTGCAGAAATGATGAAACTTTCCATGCCACTGGCTGATTTGAATGTCGCACGCTATCAGGCATGGCACTTACCCTTCTCATTGAACAATGCCAAACAAGCACTCTGGGCATTTCGCGGTGATGTCTATCAAAGCATGGGTGTAGATAGTTTGAGCACTGATGACACTGCCTTTGCTCAAAAGCACCTGCGTATTCTCTCTGGTTTATATGGCCTACTGCGCCCTTTGGATCTTATGCAGGCGTACCGTTTGGAAATGGGTACAAAGCTGCGTAACCCACAAGGCAACGATTTATACACATTCTGGGGTAATATTATTACAGAGCACCTCAATATGGCCTTAGCCCAACAAGGCGATCAAATTTTACTAAACTTAGCATCCCAAGAATATTTTAAATCTGTGCGAAGCAATATGTTGAAAGGGAAAATTATCACCCCTGTATTCAAAGAACTCAAAAATGGGCAATATAAGGTGATTGGTATTTATGCCAAACGGGCGCGGGGTTTAATGAGTCGCTATATTATCCAGCATCGCTTAAATAAACCCGATGAACTACGCCAGTTTGACAAGGATGGTTACAGCTATAACCCAGAGCTCTCAAAGCCGCAGCAGCCTGTGTTTACACGTTAACAGTCAGCTTACCATGGCAAGGAACGTGCACGAAATAACTTTATGCAAAAGACAGTGCCTTACGCATAGCCGATGTTATTGTCCGTAAATTTTCAGGGCTTATGATAAAAGGTGGCATGGTATAGATAAGCTTTCCAAATGGACGCAACCACACACCTTGCTCAATCAAACACTGTTGAACTTTTTTGACATCCACAGGCGCTTTCATTTCAATCACCCCAATCGCACCAAACACGCGAACATCGGCAACACTTGGGTGCTGCCGACATACGGCTAAGTCATTGGATAATTGCAACGCAATATCACAGACACGCTGCTGCCAAGGTGAATCAAGCAACAATTGCAACGAGGCAAGGGCAACCGAACATGCCAATGGATTGGCCATAAAGGTTGGGCCGTGCATCAATATGCCTGCACCATCGGCATGAATGCCTGCACATACTTTGGCTGAGCATAAGGTTGCGGCCAGACTCATATAACCACCTGTCAAGGCCTTCCCCACACACATAATATCGGGCTGTATATTGGCGTGTTCACAAGCAAATAATTTTCCTGTCCGACCAAAACCTGTGGCAATTTCATCGACAATGAGCAATACATCATATTGATGGCATAAGGCGCGAATTTGTTGTAAAAATTCTGGTGAGTAAAATTGCATGCCACCAGCGCCTTGAACCATCGGCTCAACAATCACCGCAGCCAGCTCATGGTGATGGGCTTTGATTTGTGATGTAAAGGCTTCAATATTAACATCAGAAAAATAATGTTTGGGCAAAACATCGGCGAACATATGGTGCATACCAGAAATGGGATCACACACCGCCATCGCGCCAAAGGTGTCCCCATGGTAAGCAGATTTTAGTGCCAATAACTTGGATTTTTCTCTTATGCCCTGTGCCTGCCAGTGTTGCAAAGCCATTTTAATCGCAACTTCCACCGATACCGAGCCAGAATCTGCAAAAAAAACATGCTGCATATCTTGAGGTACTATGGATAAGAGTAGTTTTGCCAACGCCGCAGCTGGTTTATGTGTCAGGCCGCCAAACATAACATGTGCCATATTGCCAAGCTGCGCTTCAATGGCTGTGTTCAATGCAGGAACATTATAACCATGAATTGCACACCACCATGATGCCATGCCGTCAATCACGGTGCGTCCATCTTCAAAGTTTAATAGCACACCCGAAGCAGATTTCACAGCATACACAGGTGGAGGATTTTGCATGGAAGCATAAGGGTGCCAGACATGCTCAGATTCAAATTTCAATAAGTCACTCATACAAACGTACTATGCTGATATGCTGGCAGAAGGAAACATCGCACCACGCCGCTGTTCTTCGGGAGGCTGGTTTTTGAGGCTTTCTAAACTATTGGCGGCGCTAAGGAACGGGAATTAAATAACTTGCGCAATTCATGCTTGTCTTTTTGCCCAGCATGGGAGTTGCAAAAAAAGTTTACATAGCAGGCTATGCTTCGCTTTTTGCGCCTTCATGCTGAACAAAAACACTGCGCTTTAAATGCACATGTTATTTAATTCCCGTTCCTAAATGACGTTGGGTGGTCGATGCTTCGTCAGCAAATCTCGACCAATTATTAATGATTGGCCGAGATTTTCTGCTACTCGTTCTGCAACTGGCATGCAGGAAGACCATCTAAAAATATCCAAAGGGATACTGTATCTTTATAAAAACCAATAGTTTCCATGTCCATTTTAAAGGCAGATAGCATGACCATCTCCAATCGTTTGACCGCATGACTCATGAAATATATCATTTGGTATATATTAGGAGTCATATTATGAACACAGCCAAAATTTTTCAGAATGGGCGCAGTCAGGCAGTTCGCCTGCCGAAAGAGTTTCGTTTTGAGGGGAACGAGGTTTTTGTCCACAAAGTAGGGAATGCTGTTGTTCTATTACCCACCCAACATAGTTGGGATACGTTTTTCCAGTCGTTGGATAAATTTTCTGATGACTTTATGCAAGATGGTCGGCAGCAAGCATTAACGCAGGAACGTGATTTTTCCTGTTTCGATTGAGGGCTTCCTGATGTATATGCTAGACACCAATATCTGTATTTACCTGATTAAAAATAATCCACCTCATGTGCGCACGTACTTTGAACGGCTAAAACCTGGCGATATTCTGTTATCATCCATCGTACTGGCAGAATTAATGTATGGCATTTCAAAAAGCCAGAAAAAAGAACGCAATATGCTTGCATTGGAAATGTTTTTGCTGCCTCTGGAGATTGTATCGTTTGATACATCTGCTGCAGAAAAGTATGGGGATATTCGTTCGATCCTGGAACAATCAGGCCAAATTATTGGTGGAAATGATCTGTTTATTGCTGCTCATGCACTTAGCCTGGATGTCGCCTTGGTCACCAATAACATGAAGGAATTTACCCGCGTGCCAAAGCTTAAACTTGAGAACTGGGCAGAAAAATATTAAAGACAAAGAACTATCAGTAATCATCAGACTTTTCAGCATTGAGGGGAATAATTAACCATGGCACTACCCGGAAAGAAAAAGAAATCAATGCCACATGATATTCACCTGTTGGAAGCCAGACGTGCTGAACGGGCGCTTCACCTGTTTACCAACCGTGATAATGAGCGTGATATCCTCAAACAATTCTTTCAAACCATTAGTGAAGATGGTTCTGAACTTGATAAGCCTGTATTAAGTTTTTGGGGTGTGGGTGGTATCGGAAAAAGCTCATTGCTTAAACGCGTGTGGAAAGAATTTCAGGATTCGAATGCTGAATCCCAGATGAAACTCATTCATTTGGATCTGGATGCAAGTAAATATGAAACCATTGCTCCCATCGAGATATTCTGGCGATTAAGGCTCATGATTCATGAACAGGCCAGAGTTCCATTTCATCTTTTTGATTTGCTTTATCTGAAGTATAAAGAGCTCAACAATGAACCCGTAGATTT
>JAUZQT010000131.1 GCA_030950825.1 Mariprofundaceae bacterium
CTTGGATTAGTATTAAACAGTATTCGTCAGTTTCCAGATGCAAAAAGAAAGCTTCTGGATTCACTTCGACAATTGTATGAAGGTATTACGGATTATGAAGTCGCAATTGACTCCGGGTACGTTCAGGTATTCATTGAGGAAAATGGCATGTCTATTCCTGCCACACGGTTATCTGATGGAACATTGCGTTATTTGAGTCTGTTGGCTGTGTTATGTCATCCAAAGCCACCCGCACTAATTTGTATTGAAGAGCCTGAGCTGGGATTGCATCCGGATGTGCTTTCACATTTGGCTGAATTGTTGATCGAAGCATCGCAGAGAACTCAATTGTTTGTAACCACCCATTCAGAAACATTAGTTGATGCGTTATCTGATACACCCGAGTCAGTATTGGTTTGTGAAAAGGAGAATGTAGGTACATCCATTCGTCGGTGTGATCAAGACGAACTTAGTGTCTGGCTTGAAAAATACAGCTTGGGTGAGCTGTGGCGCAGAGGAGGAATAGGGGGTAATCGCTGGTGAGTATTTATCTCTATGTTGAAGGTGGCGCAAAAGGAAGCTTGGCTAGAGAGTGTAGAAAAGGTTTCTCTCAGTTTTTGAATAAGGCTGGATTAGCAGGCCGGATGCCTAAAGTTTTTGCCTGTGGCTCTAGAAGAGCAGCGTATGAGGACTTTTGCACTGCTATCCAAAATGGAAAAGCAGCAGTGTTGCTCGTGGATAGTGAAGCACCAGTCGAGGCCTCTTCCGATAAAGCAAAACCATGGCAACATGTGAAGGATAGACAGGGTGACGGCTGGGAAAGGCCAGCAGGTGTTACTGATGAGGATCTACATTTTATGGTACATTGTATGGAAGCATGGTTTTTGGCTGATAAAGGTGCGCTTTCATCTTATTTTGGTCAAAATTTTCAAGTGAATAGTCTGCCGAAAAGAGGTGACATAGAAAAGGTTGATAAAGCAGATATTTATCGCGGACTTTCTCAAGCAACAAAAGAAACGCAAAAAGGCGAATATGGGAAAGGAAAACACTCTTTTAAAATATTGGCACTGATTGCCCCTGATAAAGTGAGGTCTGCTTCTCCATATGCGGATCGCTTTTTAAAGGTGTTGGGTTGTTAATTTTTTATGTATAAATCATTGTTTGTCACACACGGACTTACCTCAAATCAGGATGAACTAACACTCCATCCTGATTTGTTTCTATATCAGCCCCTATTGGCAAAGCGGAAGCAGCAATGGTTCCAAACTTCTTCCTATAATCCTTTGGCATTGTATGCGGCAATATTGGATGTCGAACCTACTTCACTATTGGCTTCAAAGCTGCCTGAAAATACAGCCAAACAATATTGGATTGCATCACCATACCATGCCCAACTCATGAGGGATTCAGTGCGGGTGATGTCAGAAGGTATGCTGCCTTGGTGTGAAGAAGATGCAGCGTGGGTTTGTGAGTTGTTGAACCCGTTGTTGGCAGAAGATGCCATGCGGCTTTATGCTATCGACTCGGCATTGCTTTTAGCTTGTGCTAAGCCTTTGGATGCATGGCCAGCCGTATTTGCTAATATAGCAGGGAAGCACCTGCCCAATCGACATCCGAAAGGTGTGGATGGTGGGTATTTGATGCGTTTGATGGCCGAAGTGCAGATGTTATTCAAACAATCACCCGCACCGCACCGTCGTCAGCGTGGCGAGGTGGATGTACATGGGCTTTGGTTTTGGGGTGCTTGTGAGCCTTGCGATTCAGAAATGCCACCTGCCATAGCTGTTGCAAGCCGTGATCCGTTTTTAAGGGCTGTTGTCGATGGTAAAGATGCGGTTATGATAATAACGGAATCCGAACAGCTTTCTGAATTTATCAAACAGGGCAGTGATTTACCCAAACAGGTGTTATTGTTTGGTGAGAATCATGCGGTGTTACTTAAGAAGCCGCTCTTGCCAAAATTTACTAGCAGTAACTGGTCGCCGAAGGCTGCAAAAGAAGAATCAGACCTATTTTCAATACTCTAGGAATAAGTCTTTTACGGGTATATGGAAAAACACTCTTATAAGCGTTAGTTTTCCTGAAAATATAGTGTGACATGAAAGGCCTTCTTATGACTGATTCCAAAGTACAACGTAATACTCAAGCATTAAATCATGCGCTTCAACAACGCATTTTATTGCTTGATGGTGCCATGGGAACCATGATTCAATCGTATAAATTGGAAGAAGCCGATTACCGTGGTGGGCGTTTTGCTGATTGGGGGCAAGAAGTTAAAGGCAATAATGACCTTTTATCTTTAACCCAACCGCATATTATCAAAGAAATTCATACGGCATATTTGAATGCTGGCTCAGATATTCTGGAAACCAACACCTTTAATTCCAACAAACCTTCTATGGCCGATTATGGTATGGAAGAACTGGTTTATGAGTTGAATGTTGCAGGTGCTAAGCTAGCACGTGAAGTGTGTGACGATATTGCTACAGATGACAGGCCACGTTTTGTGGCAGGTGTGGTTGGGCCGACTTCTCGCACAGCCTCGATTTCTCCAGATGTAAATGACCCTGGCTTTCGCAATGTGACCTATATGGACCTTGTGGAAACGTACAAAGTTGCCACCAAGGGTCTGATGGACGGCGGCGCGGACATCATCCTGATTGAAACGGTATTTGATGTGCTTAACGCCAAGGCTGCGGTATATGCGGTGAAAGAAGCCTTTGAAGAAGCTGGAAAAGCATTGCCGATTATGATTTCAGGCACCATTACCGATGCTTCAGGGCGCACACTATCAGGGCAAACGGCAACGGCTTTTTATAACTCTCTGGCACACGCAGAAGCGATTTCGATTGGTCTGAATTGTGCGTTGGGGGCAGGGGAGTTACGCCAGTATATTGAGGAATTATCCAATACATCGCCGTGTTATATCAATGCCCACCCCAATGCAGGACTTCCAAACGCTATGGGAGGTTATGATGAAACTCCTGAAGAGATGGCAGCGGAAATTGGTGAGTGGGCGCGTTCTGGCTTCTTAAATATCATTGGTGGTTGTTGCGGTACGGGTCCTGAACATATCAAAGCCATGGCAGAGGCAGTGCAAGGTGTGGCACCACGCAGCATTCCTGATATAAAAGTTCAATGCCGTTTATCGGGTCTTGAACCATTGGTCATTGATGAAAACTCATTGTTTGTGAATGTGGGTGAACGCGCCAATGTGACAGGCTCTGCTAAGTTTAAACGCTTGGTAATGCAAGGAAACTACGACACTGCTTTGGATGTGTGCCGCGAGCAGGTGGAGAATGGTGCGCAAATCATTGATGTGAATATGGATGAAGCCATGCTTGATGGGGTGCTTGCCATGCGGACTTTTCTCAATTTAATCGCTTCAGAGCCCGATATTTCCAAAGTGCCTGTGATGATTGATAGTTCAAAATGGGAAATTATTGAAGCAGGTTTGCAGTGCGTGCAGGGCAAAGGTGTGGTGAATTCGATTTCCCTTAAAGAGGGTGAAGAATTATTCATTCATCATGCCAGATTGATTCGTAAATATGGTGCAGCCGCCGTGGTTATGGCATTTGATGAAGATGGTCAGGCAGATACCTTTAAACGTAAAACTGAGATTTGTGCGCGCTCGTATAAAGTATTAACCGAACAATGTGCCTTCCCACCTGAAGATATTATTTTTGATCCAAATATTTTTGCCATAGCTACAGGTATTGAAGAGCACAATAACTACGCAGTTGATTTCATTGAAGCTACAGGCTGGATCAAAAAGAATCTGCCACATGCCATGATTTCCGGCGGCGTATCCAATGTATCCTTTTCATTTCGCGGCAATAACCCTGTGCGTGAAGCGATTCACTCCGTATTCCTTTATTATGCCATCAAACAGGGCATGGATATGGGTATTGTGAATGCAGGTCAGCTGGCTGTGTATGATGATCTGCCAACAGAGTTGCGTGAAGCGGTTGAAGATGTGGTTTTGAATCGCAACGAAAATGCTACAGATCATTTATTGGATATTGCTGATAACTACCGTGGTGATGGTGTCAAAGCTAAAAAAGCCGATGATGAATGGCGCAAACTGCCTGTCGGCAAACGTTTGGAACATGCGCTGGTGAAAGGTATTGATGCCTTTGTTGAAGAAGATACCGAAGAAGCGCGTTTGGCATTTTCTCGTCCGATTGAAGTGATTGAAGGGCCATTGATGGATGGCATGAACGTGGTGGGTGATCTCTTTGGTGATGGTAAAATGTTTTTACCACAAGTGGTGAAATCAGCCCGCGTGATGAAAAAAGCCGTGGCTTATTTGATGCCTTATATTGAGTTGGAAAAAGAAGCTGGTGTTTCTTCATCCAACGGCAAAATACTGATGGCAACCGTGAAAGGCGATGTGCATGATATTGGTAAAAATATCGTCGGTGTTGTGTTGCAGTGTAATAATTTTGAAGTCATTGATTTGGGTGTGATGGTGCCAGCAGCCACCATTCTTGAAGAAGCCATCAAACATGATGTGGATATTATCGGGCTTTCTGGCTTGATTACACCATCTTTGGATGAAATGGTGCATATTGCCAAAGAAATGAAGCGCTTGAACTTCACCAAGCCCATCATGCTTGGTGGTGCCACCACATCGAAAGCGCATACAGCGGTTAAAATATTCCCAGAGTATGATGAACCTATTATTTGGGTAAAAGATGCCTCTCGCGCTGTTGGTGTGGCTCAGAATTTGATTTCAGAAGCCCACCGAGATGATTTTGTGAAGAAAACACGTGAAGAATATGTTGGGGTGCGTGAGCGCTATCTTGGTCGCCAGAAACAGACTGATTGGTTGTCGTTGGCTGCTGCACGGGCAAATGCTACCAAGCTTAATGACGATACGATTACAGCCCCCCCAAAACAGCTTGGGGTACAGGTGTTGGATCATGTTTCCATAGCGAATATCCGTGAATATATTGATTGGACACCATTTTTCAGTGCTTGGGAGCTTAATGGCGCGTACCCCCGCATTTTGAATGATCCTCATAAAGGTAAGGAGGCACAAAAGCTCTTTGATGAGGCGCAAGTGTGGTTGGATAAAATTATTGCCGAGCATTGGTTTGCAGCCAAAGCAGTATTTGGCTTGTTTCCAGCCGCTTCGACGGACGATGATAGTGTGATTGTTTATAACGATGAAAGCCGCACAGCAGAAGCCACGCGCTTCCATTTTTTACGTCAGCAAACAGATAAGAAGGATAACCGTGCCAACCTTTGTCTGAGTGATTTTGTGTCAAAACAAGCGGATGACCATATCGGCGGATTTGCAGTATCAATTTTTGGTGCCGAAGAAAAAGCCAAAGCTTATGAAGCGGAACACGATGATTATGCTGCGATTATGATTAAAGTGCTGGCCGATCGTTTGGCTGAAGCGTTGGCTGAAATGATTCACAAAGATGTACGCACCAAGCATTGGGGATATGCAGCGCAAGAGACTTTAAGCAATAAAGAAGTCATCAAAGAAAAATACCAAGGTATTCGTCCTGCGGCAGGTTATCCAGCCTGCCCAGAGCACACTGAGAAAGGCACCTTATGGCAGCTTTTGGATGTGGAAAACAACATCGGCATGGCGCTTACTGAAAGCTATGCGATGCTTCCAACAGCAGCGGTTTCAGGCTTGTATTTTACCAACCCTGAATCACAGTACTTTATGGTCGGTAAAGTCAACAAAGACCAAGTGAAGGATTATGCCAAGCGTAAGGGTATGAGTCTGGATGTAGCTGAGAAATGGTTGTCTCCGAATCTAGGGTATTAGTCGAGCCAATTTATTGTGATATTTTTTATACGTGTATACAATATTTTTTTGGAGGTAAATGATGATTGTTACTCGTGTTGTATTAAAAAATTGGAGAAACTTTCAGAATGTTGATATTTCATTACGAGATCGTGCATACCTAATTGGCCCTAATGCTTCTGGAAAGTCAAATTTTTTGGATGTTTTCCGTTTTCTTAGGGATTTATCTGGTTCGGGGGGGGGCTTACAGAAGTCTATCTCTGATCGTGGAGGAATAAAAAAAGTTCGGTGGCTCATTGCTAGGAGAGATCCTGAAGTGTCTATCAAAGTGGAGCTGGCAGCAAATGCAGATGCTGAGGTTGAGTGGAGTTATCAACTTTCTTTTAAAGGCGAAGGGAAAGGAAGGCAAAGGCCTATTATTACTAAAGAAGAGGTTTTTCATTATGGCCGAAAAATCCTTTCCAGACCAAATAAAGCGGATAAAAAAGACCCTGAAAGACTAACCCAGACATATTTGGAGCAAATTAATTCGAATGCTGAATTCAGAGTCGTTTCAGATGCGTTTGATTCAGTAACATATTTACACTTGGTGCCACAGTTACTTAAGTTTGGTGAGCTAATTGGAGGAAGGCAACTGGATGGGGACCCATTTGGACAAGAGTTTTTAAACAGAATTGCTAAATGCACTGAAAAAACGCGAAATGCACGGCTCAAGAAGATTCAAGAAGCACTTTCCATTGCTGTTCCTCAATTTAAAGATTTGAATTTTGTACGAGACGAAACTACAG
>JAUZQT010000132.1 GCA_030950825.1 Mariprofundaceae bacterium
TGTTCTAATGATTCGTAAACGCACTATTGAGGAGCCGTGTGCGTAAATAGCGCCAGCACGGTTCTGTGAGGGGCTTGAATACAATGATTGAAAAGCAAGTATAGTGTGACACCAGCGGGGAACCGTCTGGAAAATAGAAAACAAATACCTGCTTACACAATCAGAGGTTCGGTCTACTCGACAATACTGTCGTGCCCTTGCTTGCCCATCTAGCGATCAAGGCGCGCAATGATACTGGGCAGTGTTTTAGGCGATGCAATGCGCAGTTGCTTGTTAATATTTGTTTGCCCAAACACCACTTCAATATCCGCAATTTTAACACCAAACTCTTTGGCTAAAAATTTCACCATATGATTGGTGGCCTTGCCGCCGCGCGGTGTTGCAGCAGCACTTACCTTTAATTGATTGCCTTTGGGCTTACCAATTTTATCTACTTTGGCATTCGGAGATCCTAAAATATTGAGAATCAATGTATCACCATCCCACGCGTAGAAGGTGTTCATTTTCACACGCTTACTCAAACATCATCACCGAAAAATTACGCTGCACCCTGACTTTTGAGATATTCTTCATAAGTGCCATGGTAATCAACAATGCCTTCAGGTGTAAGCTCAATAATACGTGTTGCTAAAGATGATACAAATTCACGATCATGACTAACAAAAATCAATGTTCCCTCATACCTTTCCAAAGCTATATTCAATGACTCAATAAATTCCATATCCATATGGTTGGTTGGCTCATCAAGCAATAATACATTTGGATTTTTGAACATAAACTTGCCAAAAAGCATGCGGCCTTGTTCACCACCAGAAAGCTGCTGAACTTTTTTGTCCATATCATGTTTGGTGAACAGCATTCGGCCTAAATTACCACGAATTTCTTGCTCACCTTGTTCTGGTTTTTTCCACTGTGCCATCCAATCAAATAACGTCTCGTTATCTTTAAAATCAGCTGCATGGTCTTGAGCATAATAGCCTAGGTTTACATTTTCTGACCATTTAATAATACCATCATCAGCTTCCAAATCACCCGCCAGACAACGCAGTAATGTGGTCTTACCAATGCCGTTTGGACCAAGAATGGCAACACGTTCACCAACAGGAACCATCAAATTAAAGTTCTTAAAAAGCGGTAGTTCATCAAAGCCTTTACTTACAGACTGAAGTTCTAAAGCAATCTTGAATAACTTTTTATCCTGAGTGAAGCGCATAAATGGCGTTATACGGCTGGAGACTTTCACTTCATCCAACTTAATTTTATCCAGTTTTTTGGCGCGTGATTGTGCTTGGGTTGCCTTGGATGCATTGGCTGAGAAACGACGTACAAAAGCCTGAAGTTCCTGAATTTCTTCTTTTTTCTTGGCATTTGCAGTCAGCAACTGTTGCTGAACTAGAGATGAAGCCTCCATATAATCGTCGTAATTACCAGGGTATAGGCGGATTTCCCCATAATCCACATCTGCCATGTGGGTGCATACACTATTTAGAAAATGCCGGTCATGTGAAATAATCAACATGGTTGCATTGCGAGACATAATTACTGTTTCCAGCCAGCGAATAGCATTGATATCTAAGTTGTTGGTTGGCTCATCAAGCAAAATAATTTCAGGGTCACCAAATAAAGCTTGGGCAAGCAATACGCGTAACTTCCAACCAGGCGCAATGGATTTCATCAAGTCGTAGTGCACATCTACAGGAATGCCCATGCTTAGTAATAAGTCGCTTGCATTGGAATCCGCACTATAACCATCCAAGTCTGCGAATTGTCCTTCCAAATCGCCTGCACGCATACCGTCGTCTTCGCTCATCTCTTCCATACTATAAATACGGTCACGTTCTTCTTTTATTTTCCACAGCTGTTCATGACCCATCATGACCGTATCAAGTACAGAGTAGTCTTCAAAAGCAAAGTGATCTTGGCGTAATTTACCAATGCGCTGATGCTCACCAATTTGCACAGTTCCAGCAGTAGGCACTAAATCGCCACCCAATATTTTCATAAAGGTTGATTTTCCGCAGCCATTGGCGCCAATTAATCCATAGCGATTGTTATCGCTGAATTTAACTGTGACATTTTCGAACAGGGGTTTATCCCCGAACTGCATAGTAATACTAGATGTAGAAATCAAAATGTTTTCCGTGTAAAAAGAAGATTAGCCATACACATATAAAACCATAGATAGCCATTCAGTATTGAAATTACCGTTATTTCCGATATTTTATCGGGAATCCATTAAAAAATGCATATTTATCATGAATCATCAATACAAACGCTTGAGGATGGCATCATAAAATGGGTATTTTATACTTTGAACGACTACAAGGACTACAAGTGAAAAAGGCTTGAATTTTCCGCAGCTTAATCTTGCCTATAAGATATACAAGTTAAGGAGTAGAAATATCGATAGACAGTCCAGATATAACGCCCATAGTTCGCCGCCTTATGAAAACTTCACACATGAATCTCTGCACTTGGCTATGGCTTCTTTTGCCATCCACCGCGCTTTACATGTCTGAGATTTACGGAATTCGAAACAGATAATTTCGTAAGAAACACACAGCAATCGCGGAAGTACCTCGCGCTTTGTATGTGTCTCCCTACAACTCATCCAGGATAACTTCCCTGATTGCTCCCCAGCAAAGGAGTAGATCATGAACGCCAAAATTATTTCAATAATTCGTTCAGTTTTTAATCATAAATGTAGCAATCCCAAGCAAATGTTTGGCCTGTTATTGGCAATAGGAGCAGCCCTTGGTTTTTCGATTAAGGCAATATTTGTCAAATTGGCTTATCAGCATGGCGTGGATGCGATCACACTATTGATGTTTCGCATGAGCTTCGCGCTGCCATTTTTTGTTGTGTTTGCCGTGATTGAAGAGCGTAAAGCTGATTCACCTATAAGCTTGAAAAATATGGCTTTAATCTTTCTGTTGGGTTTGATCGGTTATTACTTATCTTCGTTATTGGATTTTATCGGCCTGCAATATGTTACGGCAGGGCTTGAGCGTTTGATCCTGTTTATCTATCCAACCATTGTGGTCATCATATCTGCGCTGTTCTTCGGTAAAGGTATCAAGAAAGAGGCAGTGATCGCTTTGCTGTTAAGTTACACAGGCATTGCATTGGCGATGTATCATGATGTGCAAATATTCGGTGAATTTACAGTGTATGGATCCTTACTCATATTTGGTGCGACCTTGAGCTATTCGTTGTTTTTGGTGGGTAGTGGTGAGGTGATTCCGAAAGTAGGGGCCAAACGTTTTACCGCTTATGCCATGATTGTCTCATGTCTTGCAGTAATCATTCAGTTTGGATTGTTGAGAGATATCAGTGATCTGCAACAGCCCGTTGAAGTCTATGTTTATGGTTTTGCCATGGCGGTGTTTTCTACCGTGATTCCTGCCTTTTTATTGGCATCGGCCATTCATAGCATTGGTGCAAGTCAGACTGCCATCGTGGGAGCGTTAGGGCCGATTGTTACCATTGTGATCGCCGCTTTCGTTTTAAATGAGGCGGTGTCGGTGATGCAGATGATCGGAGTACTGTTTGTGATTGCTGGTGTGTTTTCATTAGGACTGAAAAAAAAGTAGCAGTGTTTTTTAAGGGATCTGGTTGGTGTATTCACACCTTATCGTTGTTACTGACTTTGGATTAGTTGAAACAATAGCTGCCTGATACGACAACAATGCCTTCATCAGATACATGTCTTGAAATTGGTGTGAAGTGGGCTGTAGTAAACTATTGGTTTGTATGGTTAAATAAGGCTCTATTTTTGTAGCTTGAATGTCTTGAGGTGAGAGTATGAAGATATTGGTTTATCAAATTGATGCGTTCGCAAAACAGGCATTTGAAGGCAACCCTGCTGCCGTCTGTCCTCTGCCGTTCTGGTTGCCTGATGCGGTCATGCAGTTGATTTCAGAAGAGAATAATCTGTCTGAAACGGCCTTTTTTGTGCCAACGAAATCTGGTTTTCATATCCGTTGGTTTACGCCAACTGTTGAAGTTGATCTGTGTGGTCATGCCACCCTAGCGGCTGCTTTTGTGCTGTTTAATTGTCTGGATTATAAACAGAACTCAATAGCCTTTGATTCACGCTCGGGCATACTCAATGTCAGTCGGGATGATGAGTTATTGGTGATGGACTTTCCCGCTCAACCACCCGAACCATGTGAAACACCCGAAGCCATTCTACATGCCTTTGGCATCGAACCTGTCGCGTGTTTGAAAGCTGATGATTATATTGTTGTTTTTGAACTGGAAGAGGATGTGCTGGAGGCTGACCCCAACCTTGATCTGCTACGTGAACTTGATGGCCGAGGTGTGGTGATCACCTCTTTATCTGAGCATTATGATTTTGTCAGTCGCTTCTTCGCCCCCAACTACGGCATTGATGAAGATCACGTGACTGGCTCCTCGTTTACCCAGTTGGCACCATACTGGTCAGGACGTTTAGGCCGATCCAAACTCTACGCCAAACAAGTCTCCAGCCGTGGTGGGGAAGTAACCAGCGAGTTGAAAGGTGATCGCGTAGCCATCGCCGGAACCGCTGTGAAGTTTTTACATGGTGAGATTGAGATATAAATAACGAGGCTCTTTTGCGAGCAAAAGGGGTCAGAGCCCTTTATGATGTAAGTGCTTGATTTTATGTAAGTTCAGAACTATTTTTTTAACTTTAAGGGCTCTGACCCCTTTTAGAGGATCCATTTTAAAGTTTAATAAAAAGCCCTTTATATAGTTGCCTTATTTCAACCTCTTTCGATGTGCAGAGATAGAGCGAACACTTGCTCAACATATGCCGAGACTTTAAGCGCAGCCCAGCGCTCCAACAACAAGTTACCATCGCCTTGGAGCTGTAAGCGCATGTCTTTTTCATCAATGGATACATGGACATGATGAATACGGTTGCGGCGGTCTTTATTTAAGGCAATTGCCAAACGAAGAAAGCAACTTAAAACCCATACGCTTTGTTTATCCTCACTATTGAGCTGCATAAACCCCTGATGCTCATCACTAGGAACAGCCTTACGTTGATAACGAACGGTTTGCCCCAGCACAGCTTTTTCTGTAGTTGAAATACCAAGCAGTGGCGAGGCAGAGATCAAGTATGCAGCATGGCGATGATGCCCTCCGACGCGAACATACATGCCAATTTCATGGGCGCGGCAAGCAATTTCAAGTACTAAACGTTCTCGCTTGGTAAGGCCGTGAATAGCATAGGTTTGGTCAAATAGATTTAATGCCAAGCGTGCCACAGATTTGGCATACGATTGATCAACATGGTATTTTTTTTTAAGGCTGCGCGCCCATGCCAATAAATTTCTGCGCTGCGAGTGCATGCTGACGTCTTCAGATTCCATCATGCCAATAAGAATGCCATCCAGTAAGCTTGCATCAGGCATAACCATGGTTTGCACACGGGCGACATTCATAATTTCGTGAAAGACCATTGAGGCAGGCAAAATAACATCGGCGCGATCAGGGCGTAAATCCAAGTCATGAATACGCTCTTCAAGGTTCATACTTGCCAGTTTTCGGATCAACACCTTCAGTTCACTTTGTTGAATACTAGCAACAGATTCTGTGCCAAGAAGTTGAAAAGCGAGTGATCCAATTGCTCCTGCATTACCGCCAGTTGCAATGCACAGTGCTGGTCGCCGTTTGCCGATTTGCTGTTTTAATTTATTGCGTGTCCCTTCAAGATATTCTGATAATAAGCCGTTTATATCGCCGCCCTGCCCTAGCATCTCCAATAATCGAACCGTACCAATTTTAAAGCTTTGCGCAGAAATAACTTCGCCATTATCACAAAGCGTTACTTCAACACTACCACCGCCCATATCCACAAGCAGTGCGAATTGCTTATTCAGATCAACGCGACGAGCAATTGAAAGCTGTACCAATCGGCCTTCTTCTTCACCAGATATAAGTGTTAATTTGATGTTGGTCTCATCATAAATGCGCTTGATCAGTACATGACTATTTTTGGAGTCACGCATTGCACTGGTTGCGGTTGCGCGGTATCGCTCGATATGGTGCTGATCAAGAATTTTTCGGAAATAGTGAAATGCATTGACAGCGTCATCCATGGTTGGATCGCTTAATATGCCACTGGTAAAGGCATCATGACCCAAACGAACAGGTTCTCGATAACGCTGAATCATTTGAGGAATGCCTGCCTCTGTATCAAACGCTGCAATGCCTAGTCGCATGGCATTGCTACCGACATCAATAGCTGCTATCAAAGCACCACGGTTCAGGCTCTCATCCTCTGCAATCAGGTTTTGTATTTCCATGCGTGTGCTCTACCTCGTGTAATTATTTAGTGTTCTAGCCCGCATTATTCACAAATACTGCCCCCTGTCTGCGTGCGTTTACGCACAAGCAGAACCTTTGCTTGAAATCTGGGTTGATGTTGACTTTTGGATGTTTTGCAAGCCCATCAAAAAACAACGCTTCGGCGCGATCATCACGGCGATTCATGAATAATGCGGGCTAAGTGGGTAAACCATGAACTCTTATAATGTGAGAATGGATAGCAATTGTTTATGAATAGATGGTGAAGCCGTCGCAATGGGGCTGCTGAGTTGGGTGTGGGAAAAAGGATGTTGGCCACCAAAGTCCGTGACTTTACAGCCGCTTTCTTCCGCCAAAAGACTTCCCGCTGCGTAGTCCCATAGTTTTTCTCTGCCATGAATAATAAACTGTCCGCGTCCTGCTGCCAGCCACGCCCACTCAAGTGCGCAGCTGCCAATATTACGCTGACTACGGTAGTGCCCCTGTGTAGCAAGGCGTTTGACAAGCGTTGAATGGAGGCGCTTAAAGTCCACAAAACCCACTGCCTGAGTTAATTTCTCTACGTCTTTTCTTTTGATTGTGCAGCCGTTGATTTGAAATCCCTGCCCTTTCAGAGCTGTAAAAGTTTCTCGGCGAACAGGGTCATAGATGCAGGCAAGTATTGGCTTTCCTTGCTCGATTAAAGCGATGGATATGGCAAACATGGGAATGGGTGTCGCAAAATTACTTGTTCCATCCAATGGGTCGACGCACCAAAAAGAGCTGCCTGATTGAAGGCAAGACACTTGATCCTTCTGGCTCATTTCCTCTCCGAGGAATGCAGCATCTGGTGAAAGTAGAGAAAGCTCTTTTTGCAGAAAATCTTGGCATTTTAGGTCTGTTTCAGTAATCACAGATCCATCATGTTTGGTGGATGCTACACCTTGTTTTTCAAAGCCTGGCAAGATGATCTTCTCACCAGCTGCTTGGATAATATTGATGACTTGATGAATATCGGCTGCCAAATACTTACTCCTACTGGTATACTGCGGAAAATTTTTAGGCAATATTTTTTATCCGCTGAGCGGATCAAAAAACTGCTTTATGTTTTTTTTTATACTAACGTAAATGAAACTTTTTTACCCCATGATACGAAATATTTATCACAGGCTGAAAAAACTTTATCTACGCATTTGTTTCATGATAATCTGGAGGTGGGATATGCTCAAGGGAAAAATGCTAATTGGACAGTCAGGTGGGCCTACAATGGTCATCAATCAATCATTGGTTGGCGCAATTATTGCCGCTCGACAGCAGGATACCATCACAGGAATTCTTGGTGCACACCATGGCCTTGCTGGCATTATGAATGAAGATTTCATTGATCTAACGACGCAATCGACAGAGCAGCTTGAGCTTGTGGCAAATACGCCTGCAGCAGCGTTGGGTTCGGTACGTTTAAAGCCTGGTAAAGTAGAGTGTGAGAAAGTTTTTGAGGTCTTTAAAAAGCACGACGTGCGTTATTTCTTTTATATTGGAGGCAATGACTCAGCTGAAACAGCACATATTATTGCGGAGATGGCAAAAGAGGCTAATTATGATTTTTGTACTGTGCATATCCCTAAAACCATTGATAATGACCTAAAGGTAACCGATCACTGCCCAGGTTTTGCCTCTGCCGCAAAATTTGTAGCATTGGCATTTATGGGGGATGATCGTGATAATGCAGCATTGTCAGGTGTAAAAATTAATGTGGTAATGGGGCGTGATGCTGGTTTTTTAACAGCGGCTTCTGCTTTGGCGCGTCAGACTGAAGGTCAGGGCCCACATTTGATTTATGTGCCCGAACGAACCTTTGATATAGCACAATTCCAAAAAGATGTAAAAACGGTAATGGCAAAATATGGGCGCTGCCTTGTGGCTGTGTCTGAGGGGATCACCGATTCAGAGGGTCAGCCAGTTATGACATCAGGCGAGCGAGATTCCCATGGTAACCTACAGCTATCAGGAACGGGTGCCTTGGGAGACTTTCTATCCTCAAAGGTAAAAGAAGCATATGGTGATCAAGTGGTGCGTGTGCGGGCTGATACCTTTGGCTATTTACAACGCAGCTTCCCAAGTGTTGTTTCTGCGATTGATGCAAAAGAAGCGCGCATGGTGGGCACGTTTGGAGTCGAGCAGGCAGTATTGCATGCTGAGCCTGGTTCAGTCGCTATTCGACGTTTATCAAATTCCCCCTATGCAAGTGAATGCTTTATGACGCCACTTGCCAGCGTGGCGCGCGAGGCAACGGCGTTGAAATTGGACTATATAAATAAAGAAGGCAATGATGTGACGCAAGCTTGGTTGGATTATGTGCGCCCATTGGTTGGCGAGCTTCCCGTTATAGGAATGTTGTAAATAACTGTTTAAAATGCCAAGCGTTGTGAATTTATGACAGGTGTGTATCGTTCCACCTGCTTTTTTGCATGGGCAAACTTAACTTCTGGAGGAGATAATTGTGACTGACGCAGTTAAAAAGGTCTTTGAACTGATTGAAGAAAATGAGTGCGATTTTGTTGATATTCGTTTTACGGACACCAAAGGCAAATGGCAACATGTAACATTCCCCATTCACACATTGAACGAAGATTGCTTTGAAGATGGCTTTGCCTTTGATGGCTCTTCGATTGAGGGTTGGTGTGAAATTAACAACTCCGATATGGCACTGATTCCTGATCCAGATAGCGCACGTATTGACCCATTCTTTGAAGCTTGTACTTTGGTTTTGGTTGCTCAAGTTATTGATCCAATCACTGGCGAAGATTACAATCGTTGCCCACGCCAAGTTGCGCAACGTGCTTTGAAATATATTAAAAGTGCTGGCATTGCTGATACCGTTTATTTTGGGCCAGAACTTGAATTTTTCATCTTTGATAGCATGCGCTATAGAAATGAGATGGGTGCTTGTAGTTATGAAATTGGCTCTGAAGAAGCTGCTTGGAACTCTAACGGAAGCTATGAAGCTGGCGGAAACACAGGCCATCGCCCTAAAGTGAAGGGTGGTTATTTCCCTGTCCCTCCTGTTGATTCATTGCATGAAATTCGCAACGATATGTCTCTGGTAATGACTGATCTTGGTATTGATATGGAATGTCATCACCACGAAGTAGCAACTGCTGGTCAATGTGAATTAGCGATGAAATTCGGCGAATTAATTGATATTGCTGACCGTTCACAATGGTACAAATATGTCGTTCATAATGTGGCTCATGCGCATGGTAAAACGGCTACATTCATGCCTAAACCTATCTATGATGATAATGGTTCAGCCATGCATGTTCACCAATCTGTTTGGAAAGATGGTACCAATATTTTTGCAGGCGACAAATATGCCAACCTTTCACAAGAAGCTTTGTGGTATATTGGCGGCATCATCAAACATGCTCGCGCATTGAACGCATTCACCAATGCATCAACCAACTCTTACAAACGTTTGGTTCCAGGTTTTGAAGCGCCAGTGATGTTGGCTTACTCAAACCGTAACCGTTCCGCTTCCATTCGCATTCCTGTGGTCAATTCTGATCCAGCGCGTCGTATTGAAGTTCGTTTCCCTGATCCAACCGCAAACCCATACTTGGCATTCACGGCAATGTTGATGGCTGGCCTTGATGGTATTGCGAATAAGATTGATCCAGGCGAAGCTGCTGATAAAAACTTGTATGACTTACCTGCTGAAGAAGCACTAAAAATCCCAACGGTATGTAATAGCTTGGATCAGGCTTTGGAAGCATTAAGTGCTGACCGTGAGTTCTTGAAAGTTGGTGGTGTGATGGATGATGATATGATTGATGCTTACATCGCTTTGAAGATGGAAGATGTGAATCAAATCCGTATGCGTCCACATCCAATCGAAATGGAAATGTATTACTCAGTATAAGGGGTTCATTTGAATCACTAAAAATCAAAGGCCGTCACTTTCATGACGGCCTTTTTTTAGTGTTCCGTCCAGATGTCCGCAGTAAATTCCCTGCTTATTTAAGTGTTTTTTTAAAAGCCAGTCTGTAAGCTAGGGGGAACTGGGCTAGAGCTATTCCATCATCAGAAAAAATCCGAGGCTTATCAATTATTTTCTAAGCTGCCTGTGCGGCAGTGAACACAT
>JAUZQT010000133.1 GCA_030950825.1 Mariprofundaceae bacterium
GGCAATAGCTCCTATTAGTGCAGCAGTAATGTTGGGTGAAAGTTCAATCATTTTTATAATCCGTTAATCTGTATAACTTGGCAATACGTGTACTTGGTTTTCCATGTATTACACTCCTATATACGCCCTTGATTTCCTTGATATTGAATATTAACATTCAACCATGGATAAAGGATCTAATATGACTTCATACCCGAACAAGGTCAAGGACAACGCCACATTTCGCCCATCGTCATTGCGTTTGACGGATCAGGTTGTTGAGGTATTGCGCTACCATCACTATGGGAAACGTACTGAACAGGCTTATGTTCGTTGGATCAATAATTATATTTATTTCCATCATAAACAACATCCAAAAGAGATGGGTAAAACTGAGATTGAGGCCTACCTAAGCCACCTTGCTGTGGAAAAGAACGTTGCGGCCTCCACCCAGAATCAAGCATTTAACGCGCTGGCATAATGTTATTAGGCTTTCTTTTTGCTTACCTTGTCAGTTACGCTACTGTTCTGGCATGGTAAAAGACTGGGTCAGGCAATGCTCTGGCTCAAAAAATTGGCGGTATACACGATGGTATACAATACCATTTTTTGGAAATATTTTTGTTAAATAGCAGAATATAAAGGCTTTATTGCGGAAGGAGAAAGCCTCTCACTCCGCCAGTTTAGCATTCATACATGTCCATTTAAGCCTGTAGATCCTGTGTTTGCAGGCTTTTTCTTTATGATGCTATAGTTCTTACCGCCCGCTACTATTCGCATTTTAGTTAACTATTCAGCTCACTATTGATTTTATTCGATATCCACCGGTAAACATGATTTTTATCATGATTCCCAATACAAGCCTGCCTGTGCCTGCCGCACGCAGACACTTGGGATGACGCTTGTGTAACATCGACCATAAATATGGAGGCATCGTGAAAGATTACCGTGATGAAGAGCGGACACGTTTAGAAGCCGCTCTTGGCAGCTCGAGCCTGGACGATGATTTGCCTGAATATTTACAACTTTATGATCAGGGATGGCAGAAAATCCTCAAACATGGTGATTTACCTCGCTGGAAAGGCGGTTTTCATGCGCTGCCTGATGTTATTCCATCATGTGTTTCGCTTGAGGCTGACATTCTATGCATTGGCAAAAGAACGGACATTTTGGATGATCACTATGATATTGAATCATCCTTAAAGGCTATGCACCCATGGCGAAAAGGCCCGTTTGATGTATTTGGTGTGTATATTGATACTGAGTGGCGATCAGATTGGAAATGGCAGCGTGTTTTGCCACATATCACACCTTTGAAAGGGCGAACCGTTTTGGATGTGGGATGCGGTTCGGGTTATCATATGTGGCGCATGTTGGGTGCCGCTGCGGATTTGGTGCTCGGGGTTGACCCTACCCCTTTGTTCTCCATGCATTTTGCAACAATGAAACGTTATGTCCCTGATGCCAATGCATTTTTATTACCCGTTGGTATTGATGATATACCACAAGATACGCGCACTTTTGATAGCGTATTTTCGATGGGTATTTTATACCATCGCAGATCACCGCTGGATCATCTCATGCAATTGAAAGGCCTGCTTGGCAAGGGTGGAGAGCTGGTATTGGAGACATTGGTGATTGAAGGTGACGAAAATGCTTGCCTGATGCCGAAGGCTCGTTATGCAAAAATGCGTAATGTATGGTTTATCCCATCGGTAAGTATGCTGGTGTTATGGTTACAGCGCTGCGGCTTTAAAAATATCCGCTGTGTTGATAAAGGCTTCACATCATTAGATGAACAGCGCCGCACGGAGTGGATGAATTTTGAATCCTTGGCGGACTTCCTTGATCCCCAAAATCGCAGCCAAACCATTGAGGGTTATCCTGCTCCCATGCGCGCAGTGATATTGGCTGAAGCGCCGTAACTGTGGGTTTATAGTTTCGTATTACGCAGTCTCAGTGCATTGGTAATCACCGAGACAGAGCTGAAACTCATCGCCGCTGCTGCAATGACAGGTGACAGCAGTAATCCAAATGCGGGATACAACACGCCAGCGGCAATCGGTACGCCAGCTGAATTATAAATAAACGCGAAAAATAGATTCTGGCGAATATTCTTCATGGTTGCGCGTGATAATCGACGCGCTCGCACAATACCAGTTAAATCCCCCTTGATGAGCGTTATACCAGCCGACTCCATGGCCACATCAGTGCCCGTACCCATGGCAATACCAACATGTGCCTGCGCTAAAGCGGGCGCATCGTTGATGCCATCACCAGCCATGGCCACCGTTTTACCTTCAGATTGTAGGGCTTTAATGACGGCCGCCTTTTGATTGGGCAACACATCGGCTTCAAAGCGTTCAATACCGAGCTTGGCTGCAACGGCTGCGGCTGTATTATGATGATCGCCAGTTAGCATCACTACTTCAATACCTTCAGCACGCAGCTCTTTAATAGCATCCATAGTTGTGGCCTTGATCGGATCAGATACCCCAATCAAGCCGATTAATTGTTTATCGGCAGCCAAATACATCACGGTTTCACCACCCAACTGATGCTCTGTAACATCGGATGCTACGGCTTGAATATCAATCTGATGATCTTGCATCAATGTGGCATTACCAAGCAAAATAATGCGCGACCCAATCTTGGCTTGCAGACCCTTGCCTGTCATTGCTATAAAGTCTTCAACGGCTTCACTGTCTTTTAATTGCAGCTGTCGTTGTTCTGCTCCCGCAATAATCGCCGCTGCCAATGGGTGTTCGCTGGCGCGCTCCATACTTGCCGCCAGCCTCAATACCTCGTCTTCATCATCGTTATGGGTTGTAATGACCGTACTTAATGTTGGTTTCCCTTCCGTCAGTGTACCCGTTTTATCAACCACCACGGTGTTGACCTTTTCCATAATTTCCAAAGATTCGGCATTCTTAATCAGTACACCAGCCGTTGCGCCACGACCTGTACCTACCATAATGGAGATCGGTGTTGCCAAGCCAAGCGCGCAAGGGCAGGCGATAATCAGCACAGCCACCGCATTGATGATGGCATGTGCCAAACGCGGTTCAGGGCCTATAAAAAACCAAAAACCAAAGGCAATCATGGCGATAAAAATGACTACGGGAACAAAATAACCAGCCACCATATCGGCCATCTTTTGAATTGGTGCGCGTGAGCGCTGGGCTTCTGCCACCATATTTACAATCTGGGATAATAAGGTGTCGGCACCGACTTTTTGGGCCTGCATCAACAAAGAACCATTGGCATTAATCGTTGCACCAATCAGCTCTTCGCCGACAAACTTTTCAACTGGTATAGGTTCCCCAGTCACCATTGACTCATCAAGGAGACTTTCACCCATCGTGACAACACCATCGACAGGTACTTTTTCACCAGGGCGAATACGCAGAATATCTCCGACCTGTACACGTTCCATGGGTATATCTATCTCTGTACCATCAGCATTGACCAATCGAGCCGTTTTGGGCGCCATGCCGAGCAATAGTTTGATCGCTTCATTGGTGCGCGAGCGGGCTCGAAGTTCAAGCACCTGCCCCAATAACACCAAGGTAGTAATCACGGCAGCGGCTTCAAAATAGACATCGACGAGACCGCCTTCCATCTGCATCAGAGGTGGAAAGATCTCTGGTAATAGCAGTGCGACCATGCTGTAAAGCCACGCTACGCCGACCCCTAATCCAACTAAGGTGAACATGTTTAAATTGCAAGTTTTGACAGATAAAGCGAAACGCTCAAAAAACGGCCAGCCACCCCACAGCACAACTGGTGCTGCCAATACAAACTCAATCCATTGTACTAAGCCCATGTTTAAAGAGGCAGGCAACCATGATGGTGCTAAATCAGCGACCATCGCCAATATAAAGACAGGAATAGATAAGATTGCGCTGACTGTGAAACGGCGTGTCATGTCATCAAGTTCAGTATGATCTTCTTCAGCCGTAACTGTACTCGGCTCCAAAGCCATGCCGCAGATTTTGCAGGTGCCTGGCCCCTGCTGCTCCTGGCCAGGACACATCGGGCAAAAGTATATGGCATTAGGATTGTCGGCTACGCCCGTTTTGGCGGTGTGGTGCTTATGCCCATGATGCTGACAACATGCTTTTTGTTGTGTTGTATATGTTTCTGGCGTGGCTGAGAATTTATCTTTACACGTCTCGCTGCAAAAACGATAAGCAAGGTCTGCATATTGCACACGGTACGTTGATTCGGGTTTCACATGCATACCACAAACTGGGTCAATGGTGAACTGATTAGGATCTGCTTTAAACTTTTCCACACAATGCGCGCTACAGAAGCGCCAAGTATGACCATCATGTTCGGTGTTATGCGGTGAATCTGGTTTGACATCCATGCCACAAATGGGATCAATATTCATCATATTCTCCTGTGTTGTTCAGTGTACGCATAATGGGTTGTAAAAAAAGCATTATTCCGTGCTTGTTCTTAACCCGCATTATTCACAAATGCTGCCGCGCCCTCGCTTGCTCCTTTGTTGTTCGTTAACATTTGTCCGCAACGAATCCTTTGCCAATCGACCGTATGCATGGCTACGGCACTCATGGCAAAAAAATTCGTTGCAAACAAAGCTTCGGCGCGATCATCACGGCGATTCATGAATAATGCGGGTTAAGTGCCGCAAAATGTCTGATAATGAGTATCACTAACTTCATCTTGATAGCGATGGGTTTCTGGCAGCTCTTTATAGGGCGATTCGAGAACCTTTAAAAATTCTTTTGCAGCGTTCATATCCCCCGTTTGTTCACATATTTGAAGTATTGATTCCACATGATGATTGCGTGGGATAACCACAGGGTTATGCCTTCGCATCAGGCTTTGAATATCATCCAAGGGTAGGTTTTGTTGCAAGAGGCGTTTCTTCCAGTTTGCATAAACTAAACCGAGTTGATCTTTTATTTCAGGCTGTTCTTCGTCAAGCGATTTCGTCAAGGCATCAAATGTACGGGTATAATCCAGCTGTTTTTGCTGCATTCGATTCAAAAGCTCTTGGATGAATGGCTCATCCTTTTCATCCATTGACTTTAAACCAAGTTTTTTGCCCATCATGGCTTGGTAAGCTTTCTGAAAATGTGTAGAGAACGCTTCAATCAGGGGCATCAACGTATCCAAAGCTTTGCTTTTTTCATGATGTACCAAGGGCAACAAACACTCCCCGAATCTTGCCATATTCCACTGTGCCATCTTGGCCTGTTTGCCAAAGGCATATCTCCCGACGGTATCAATAGAGCTGAATACTCGCTCTGGATCATAGTGGCCTATCATGGCACACGGACCAAAATCAATGGTCTCACCCGAAAGTGTACAATTATCAGTATTCATCACGCCATGAATAAAACCAACCCTCATCCATTCAACCATCAATTGAAGCTGTTTTTCCATAACCTTTTCAAGCAACAAGACTGCCTTATTCTCAACTTCATTCTGTAGTTCAGGGTAATGGCGCTTCACTGTATAGTCGCAAAGTTCTTTGACGGCTTGAATATCACCCTTGGCGGAGAAATATTGAAATGTCCCCACTCGAATATGGCTTGCAGCCACACGGGTGACCACAGCGCCCGGTAATGGATGTTGGCGGAAAACGGTTTCCCCAGTGCCTACCACTGCCAAGCAACGTGTTGTAGGAACACCCAAGGCAAACATTGCTTCGCTCATGATGTACTCTCGAAGCGCAGGACCCAATGCACAGCGGCCATCGCCGCCTCTGGAAAATGGTGTTTGCCCAGATCCCTTAAGTTGAATCTCACGTGGCTTACCAGACCTATCCAATAAATCTCCGAGGAGGTGCGCTCTACCGTCACCAAGTTGCGGTACAAAATGTCCGAACTGATGTCCAGCATAAGCTGTCGCAATGGATTGTGAACCATTTAGTCGACGTTGGCCTGAAAAACATGCTGCTAAAGCATCCAAATCAGCCTGCAACACCTCAGGAATCAACAACTCATCTGCCAAAGATCGGTTCCATAACTTTAATTCAGGGCTTTCAAACCAAGCTGGCTGGCTTTTTTTATAAAAGGATTCACCCAATGATGCGTAAGTGTTAAAAAAATTCATATCGCATAGATAGCACCTTGCTAAGCAACTTGGCAAGTAATAGCCGCGCCGATTCATGAATAGTGTGGGTGAATAGCGATATGGATTGCTACAATAGGGTCGTATTTCTGACAGGAGGCTTGCATCTCATTCGTTCAGACCCATGCTGGGCGACACAAAACTAATATATATGTGGTACGATAAATAGATACCACACGATTTCGTATCGTTATTGCCCAGAGAGTAAATATGAAAAAAATTATTGCCCTGCTTCTACTATTCACATCCCTGCTCGCTTCGCCCTTTGTTATTGGCATCATGACAGAGCAGCGCATCGAAGATTTGGTGGCTCAATACCGTTTGAGTACGAATGTTGAACATATTGAAATAGATATTCAACGCGGCTGGTTGCATAGTGAGGTGATATCCAAGGTGACAATGCATCTGGCTGAGCTTGGGGATAAAAACGTTGACCTAACGTTCCATCACAATGTGCGTCATGGCCCCGTTTTATGGGGTGCGCAGCGCCCACTTCATATTGGCTTTGCTGATGTGCAAAGTGAATTGATATTACCACTGGAAATACAGGATCAACTCAGTGCCGTGTTGGATAAAATACCAGCCATGACACTGCGAACACAGCTAAACTATGATGGAACACAAGACTCGCAACTATCGCTTGCTGAATTTCACTTTGATGATCAAGGAACACAAATCATTATTCGTCCACTCACACTAATTGTGCATGGGAGCCTTCTATTTGATCGTATTCAAGGTAAATTAAACTGGCAAGGTGTGACCTTCATCACCGCCAAGCAAAAACTCACGCTTGCTCAAAGTACAGCACAAATAGATATGCAAGAAGAGAGTGCTATTTGGGTTGGCGATATGAGCTGGAGCAGTGATTCTATCCAGTTTTCAAACTCTGAAACAACACTTGAAATAAAAAATATAAATATCACAGCACAAACCTCGATTGATCAGCAGAAACGCATATCCACGACACAAGCACTTAAAATTGGGCGTATCAATCATAATGATATGGCTTATGGGCCTGCAACATACACGATGTTATTAAATCATATCCCCTTGAGTGTGTTTGAAAAACTTGAAAGTATTCAAAATAATATTGCAACACTTCCTGCCAAACAGCGTACTCAGGCGATGCAAGCGATGGGTTTTAGCATGTTCAGTGTATTGCCCGATATACTGGCCGCAGAACCTGAAATTGAATGGCGCGATATTTTATTGGTGACACCTTATGGTGATGTGCAGGGCTCGCTTCGTATCACACTGGCAGGGCTTAATGAGCGGGATATGTTGAACTTTCAAAAAATAAAGCAGCATCTACAGGCTGATATGCAGTTACAAATCCCTGTTGCATTGCTTTCATCCAATGATCTGAATAAACTGGATCAGTGGATAGAAAAAGGCTGGCTTGTTGAAAGGGATATGATGTTATATAGCACGCTGCGCATGATTGATGGCAGATTAACCATCAATGATAAACGCATCCCTCTACCTTTTTGAAAGGAGCGTATATGTTTACAGGAATTATTCAGGATGTCGGATTTATTCAACATATCAATTGTGAAAAACAACAGACTCATATGCGTTTTGAAACAGCGCTAGATATGTTAACTTGGCAATTGGGTGATTCGGTAGCTGTGGATGGCTGCTGCTTAACTATTACGGACTTTCCAACAAAAAACACATGGTCGGCAACATTATCACTGGAAACACTTGCGTTAACCCATTTTTCACATGCGAAAGTGGGGCAGAAAGTCAATATGGAACCTGCCCTGCATGTTGGAGATGCGCTTGGTGGTCATATTGTTACAGGTCATATTGATGGTTCGGCACAGGTCAAAGACATCACTGATATTGGTGCGCACAAAGCATACACCTTTGTCGCGCCACAAGCATTGGCACGTTATATTGTAAAAAAAGGGTCGGTGGCACTCAATGGCACCAGCCTGACAGTGAATGATGTGGATGAATGTTACTTTACCGTCAACCTTATTCCACATACCTTGTCGCACACAAATCTGAGCCTGTTACAAGAAAATGACTGTGTAAACATCGAAACAGACATGTTTGCTCGTTATGTAGAGCGTATCATGTATTTCCAAACCAAATCTGAGGAGACTGAATGAGCCTTGCCAGTTGTGAAGAACTGATTGAAGAGTTGCGTGCTGGACGCATGATCATCCTAGCCGATGATGAAGATCGTGAAAATGAAGGCGATTTGGTCATGGCTGCGGAATGGGTGACCCCTGAAGCCATTAATTTTATGGCAACCCATGGTCGAGGATTAATTTGTTTGGCACTGACCCAAAAACAAACCGATCAATTAAACTTATCGTTGATGGTTGCCAATACCAATGCCAAGTTTAAAACCAATTTCACCGTATCCATCGAAGCAGCTGAGGGTGTCACTACAGGTATTTCAGCCTATGACCGCGCCCACACTATTCGTACGGCCATTCGCGACGATGTTAAACCAGATGATATTCATACACCTGGCCATGTTTTCCCATTGGTCGGTAGAGATGGAGGCTTATTGGTACGTGCTGGGCACACTGAAGCATCGATTGATTTAGCACGCATGGCTGGCTTGAAGGCCGCTGGCGTTATTTGTGAAATCATGAATGAAGATGGCACCATGGCGCGTATGCCAGAATTGAAGCTATTTGCCAAAAAACACAATCTAAAAGTTGGCTGCATTGCTGATGTGATTCGCCATCAACTCAAGCATGACTCATTGGTTAAACGTGAAGTGGAAGTACGCTTACCAACGGAGTTTGGTGATTTTAATATGGTGGGCTACACCAATATGGCAGATGATGCGGAACATGTCGCACTGGTAATGGGTAAGCCCAGTGCTGACAGACCTTGTTTGGTGCGTGTTCATTCTGAGTGTTTAACGGGTGATGTTTTCGCCTCACGGCGCTGTGATTGTGGCTCACAACTGCACGCTGCGATGCGTCAGGTTGCTGAAGTAGGAGTGGGTGTTATTTTGTATCTTCGCCAAGAAGGGCGAGGTATTGGATTATTAAACAAACTCAAAGCCTACCAGTTACAAGATGCTGGACATGATACCGTTGAAGCCAATGCAAAGCTGGGCTTCAAATCTGATTTGCGAGATTATGGTATAGGGGCGCAAATTTTACGTGATCTTGGTCTGAGGAAACTCAACTTATTAACCAATAACCCGAAAAAAATCATTGCTCTGGATGGTTATGGACTTGAAGTGGTTAAACGTGTGCAACTTGAGGTACAAGCCCATGAAGATAACATTACCTACTTGCAAACCAAACGTGATAAAATGGGTCACATGATCAGTGTGAAAGAATAGAATTGGAGAATATATGAGTTTGGATGCGCCCCACCTCGCTGGAAGTGTTGATGCTACAGGCATGAAAATAGGCATCATTGTTAGTCGTTTTAATGCGGATATTACTGAAGGATTGCTTGATGGCGCGCTCAAAGCCCTTAAAGAGCATGGTGCCACGGATCAGATGATAACAATTATCCATGTGCCAGGCGCATTGGAGATCCCCACGATTGCATCGGCCATGGCACAAACAGGGCGCTATGCTGCGCTGGTATGCCTCGGTTGTGTCATTAAAGGAGATACGGCCCACTTTGATCATGTATGCCGCGTTGCCATGGATTCCATTGGACATATCGCCGAATGTGGTGATATTGCCATTGCCAATGGCATACTGACTGTGGACACCCATGCTCAGGCAGTGGATCGCATTGGTGGCGCACATGGTCATAAAGGCGCGGAAGCAGCTTTGACCGCAGTTGAAATAGCAGCTCTGTTAGATGTCATTGAAGGAATTGAAGGAATTGGAGAACAAACGTGAACAAACCACTGAAGGGCAAAGGCCCAAACCGTCATCAAGCCCGTGAATCAGCTGTTGAAGTACTTTATGCATGGCAAAGTGGCGAGTGTGATGATCGTGCTATTCTGGGTTTGATTGCTGGGCGCTTGGAAGAGGAAGATCGTGAGCAACAGGATCAAGAGTATTTGCAAGCTTTGGTGTATGGCGTACGCGATAATCGTGAAGCTTTGGATGAGGAAATAAGCTCTGCGATTAACCGCAGTTTGCGCAGTGTGGCCACCCTAGAATTAAATATTCTGCGTCTGGCGGTATGGGAATTGATCAATCGGTTGGAAATTCCTTACCGTGTGATTATCAACGAAGCATTGGAGTTGGCACGCGATTATACCGATGAGCCTGCTCGTAGCTTTATTAATGGTGTACTGGACAAACTCGCCAAAAGATTACGCGCTAAGGAGTGCAAATAAATAAGTGATGAGACCACCAATCGAAGAGCCTCCTGTTAACCCATTCTTTGATGAAGAAGAGCGGGTGATTCGCCCCAATAAATCACAATTAAAGCGTGATGCCGTTAGTTTGCTGAATCTAGGAAAAAAACTGGTTGCATTGGATACGCCAAAATTAAACAAACTACAAATGCCGAATGAATTGCGTCAATGCTTGATGGAAGGGAAAAACATTCATCAGAATGGTGCGCGCAAACGTCATTTTAAATTTATCGGCAAAATATTGCGTGAAATGGATACTGATCTGCTCGAAAAAACCATCAATGATATGGAATTCGGCACGGCCAAAGCCAATGCACAGTTTCGTATGATTGAACGCTGGCGTGATCGCCTATTGAATGTAGAAGATGTGCATGCGCTGGATGCATGGTTGGAGCAATATCCACAAACGGACATTAGCCACATCCGTCAGCTTATGCGTAATGCACAAAAAGAGCTGAAACAACAGAAACCACCGAAATCAATGCGTATTTTATTTCAAGCCTTGCGGGATACGGTGCAGCAAGCACGTGCGTCGAATAATTTATAATGCATGCACAGCCTAATAATCCTTTGCACGGCATCACACTGGAACAAGTAATCCTTTCGCTGCTTGAAGATTATGGCTGGCAAGGGCTTGGCGAACGTATTCAAATTCGCTGCTTTACCAATGATCCTTCGGTGAAATCCAGCCTTAAATTTTTGCGCAAAACACCTTGGGCACGTGATAAAGTTGAAGCACTGTATATTACAACGCAGCATAGTGTTTGGAAGCGATGAGTTATTTCTTTACGATGCCTAAGTAGTATAATACCCCAAGAAATTAAGACAAAAGAATCGCCCTTCTTATTCCTTTTAAGCTAGAATTCAGCAAAAAAACGGATCCTACATGAGCAGGAAAAGACAAGTTTACAGTGCCGCATTCAAGAGCAAGTTGGTTCTTGAAGTGCTGGCAAAGGAGACTGGGTCAGGAGGGGCCGGGTCAGGCTTTCCTATCTGCTTATTCTGTCAGTCACGCTACTGTTCTGGCATGGCATGGCAATAATGGACGCACCGTTATAAGCCGCATAAATATGATAATAGAAAAGCCTGTAGAGCAAAAGAAAGGTAAACGTAGTCATTTTGTAGTATTGTTTTCAAGTCAGTCTTGCATCCTATGTCGAATAAAGCATAGAATGCAAGCCTGACCCACGTTTCTACCGTTACGTTCCAGCTGAACAGAACCTTGATATAACACCCGAAGAGGCATACGAGAGGATGATAGAGAATTTTAACTGATGAATTTATATAGGCGGATTTACAGGCTCTTGGGTTTACACTTTTGTAAATATACGAATCCCCCCAAGATAATATGATTATGTAACTGGTTCAAGTATATCTATTATCATGGATAGATTGTGCTTATTTTCAGCATCGCTTGTTCTTTTTCGAGCTAGTATTGCCATATCCAATGCTGTAGATGTTCCATAGGCTTTATCGGTAACCTTAGGGTTTGCGCCGGTCTCAATTAATAAGGCTACAGCTTCTACATCTATTGCCTTTACGGCCCTCATCAAAGGTGTGTATCCATCGTCATCGTTCTGATTTTTTTCAGGGGGATTACCACGCCATGGGCGGCTCGCTATAATGTGCTGACTACGAGCTTTTTTAGCCTCCTTAGCCTCCTTAGCCTCCTTAGCTTCCTTAGCTTCCTTAGC
>JAUZQT010000134.1 GCA_030950825.1 Mariprofundaceae bacterium
AATTCGTTGTCATGCTGTGTGGTTAGAAAGCTTTTGGGTACCCGACACAGTGCATCACAATACTGGCTCCACTGTTCATACCAGTGTACTTCAATACGGTAAGATTTTAGCTTTCTGGCATGTGATATATTGCTATGCCAACCGCGCGGATGATTTATTTCGCTGGGTGGGGAAACATGTTTCAAAACAGCCTGCTTGATTGGACTACCTTCTAAATTCACACGTACAATTTCGCCATAACCACTCCATAGCGATTGAATGACTTCACCGCGTGAAACACTGCTGGCGTGGGTTGCTTTCATGATTGCCTGTTGCAACAATGTATCCATGCAATGACTCCGATAATTTTTTAACGACGTGAATGCGCGATTAACGCAACTGTTTTACAGACAAACTTGAAATGCGGTAGATTTTCGAAGGCTGATTGGAAGCATCGCTTGTTTGGCTAAGAAGTTTAGCATCAATACATGCTGAAAAACGCCAATGCAATCTGCGATTTAGAAGCATGGTTGTTTTACCTCGCCTGTTCAAGCTACTTGATAGTAGTAGACCACCGCACAAATGTGCCAAATACTGGCTTTCTGAATCAACATCAACACGAATAGCCATGCTACCACGCTGGTAACAGGCTGCTTGGTATTGCGGTTTGCTGGGAAAAACCAAGGTCACGGCACCAGGCCATGAATCACGGGCTAGCTTACGTAGTACGGGGCTGATGTAGCGAGCTTGCGCCAAAGCGGTAGATATTGAATCTGCTAACAACAAAAAAGGGCCTGATCGCTGCTTGAAACGTTGCATTTTTTTCACACCAGCAAGCGACTCTGGGTTAGCCGAAACACCCGCAATGGTAGCCGTTTTATGCGCCAATAAACCGCCTTGCAGCAGCACTTTTCTGGCGCGTAAAGCAGCCAGCTTGCGTTTAATCTTCAGCGAGAATTGCCGCAGCCTGTGCGGCACGACCCGATTTTAACTGCTCTGCCAAAACATGGTCTGTTTGCGCCAGCATTTGAACCGCCAATAAACCTGCATTTTTGGAAGCATTGATGCCGACAGTGGCCACAGGCATGCCGGGCGGCATCATTACTGTTGAAAGCAAAGCATCTTCACCATTGAGTGGGCCTGATGCAATCGGCACACCAATCACAGGTTTGACTGTCTTTGAGCAAACCACGCCAGCTAAGTGAGCCGCCATACCAGCAGCACAAATAAACAACTGACAACCAGCTTGCTCAGCATCATTGATTGCTTGTACGGTGGCTTCTGGCGTTCGATGCGCTGAACGAACCATCGTTTTATAAGGGATCGAAAACGCTTCCAATACAGCCTCTGTTTTTTGCATAATAGGGCGATCTGATTTACTGCCCATTAAAATCAAGACCTTAATAGCTTTCATTTCAAACCCCTTCGCGCTGTACTGCACGATAACCAATATCTTTGCGGTAAAAACCGCCTTGCCAATTCAGGTTTTCCAATGCGTCATAGGCCAATGATTGCGCCTCGGCCACAGTGTCTGCCAACGCAGTCACCCCCAGTACACGTCCACCATTATTGACAATCACGCCATCTTGCTCCGCAGTCCCTGCATGAAAAACGGTTGTGCCAGCAGCTTCTACCGCATCAAGCCCACCAATCACCTGGCCTTTTTCAAAGTCTGTGGGATAACCATCAGAAACAACCACCACGCACAAAGCCTTACGTTCATCCCATTCAAGCTCAACACCATCAAGGCGTTTTTCTGCTGCTGCTAACAAGACTTCACCCAAATCAGATTGAAGGCGGTACATCAACGGCTGGCATTCAGGATCACCAAAACGCACATTAAATTCCAGCGTCTTCAAGCCATTCGCAGTAAGCATAATACCCGCATACAAGGTACCAATAAACTCTGCACCGCGCGCTTTCAGTGCTGCAATGATTGGACGTGCGATGCTTTTCAATACTTCCTGCTCGATGGCTGGACTGATGCATGGCGCTGGTGAGTAAGCACCCATACCTCCTGTATTGGGACCCAAATCATCATCCAATAATGCTTTATGATCTTGGGAGGATGCCAAGGGAAGGATGGTGTCGCCAGAGACCAAAAACAAACATGATGCCTCTTCACCCGCTAAAAACTCTTCAATAACCACTTGTGAGCCAGCATCGCCAAATGCGTTGCCAGATAACATATCGCGAGCTGCACCCACAGCTTCTTCAATGCTTTGCGCTACAATCACGCCCTTACCCGCAGCAAGCCCTGATGCCTTGACAACAATCGGTGCGCCCCATGCACGAATCAATGCTTCGGCTTTATCTGGGTCGGTGTGGGTTTCAAATTTGGCTGTTGGCACCCCAGCCTCATGCATCAAATCTTTGGAAAAAGATTTGCTGCCCTCAAGCTCTGCCGCTGCGGCATCAGGGCCATAGACGGCAAAACCTTCGGCACGCAACTGATTTGCCAAGCCTTTCACCAAAGCCACTTCGGGGCCAATCACCACCAAACGCGGTTTCTCATCTCGCGCTAGTGTCATCAAACCATCAATATCTTCAGCGCCAACATTCACGCAACGCGCATCCTGCACAATGCCAGGATTACCTGGCGCACAGACCACCTCTGTTACCGATGCTGAACGTTTTAATTTCCAGCATAATGCATGCTCCCGACCACCGCCGCCTACCACTAAAACTTTCATATCATTTCCTTTTTTATTCACCGCAGAGAACACAGAGGGCGCAGAGTTTCTCAATATATCGCATTCATGCCTAAAACGGAGCCTTTATAAAATATCAAATATTAATTCAGGCGGACGACCCACCACCGCCTTTTCATCATGCACAACAATAGGCCGCTCTATCACTTTGGGGTATTGCACCATCAAAGCAATAGTTTCTGCACGGCTTAATATTTTTCCTTTGATATGTTCTTTGTAATCATCTTCACCTATACGCATCAATTCAGCAGGTTCTTTACTAAGTTTTCTTAAAATAGCATCCAATTCTGCTTCAGAGGGTGGCATTTTTAAATATTCAATGACTTCAGGCTCAATGCCCTTAGCTTGAATAAGTTCCAATGTTTTTCTTGATTTGGAACAACGCGGATTATGGTAAATGATAATGGACATTGACACTCCTATACCTGAACAGGCTTACTCATAGACCGAGCGCAGACCTTCTAGGTATTGCTGCGCACGGCTTTTTCTTTTTAACAATAATGTATCGGGATTTTCACCCAAGGCAATAATGGATTCGCGTGCATAAGATACCTGTTCTTTTCTGCTCATCTTGCTCCAGTCGGATGCATCAACAATACCATCGCCTGTTTTATCAAAACGAGCATCAACAGACAGGCTTTGATTGTTTGCTGCCTCAGAAACATCAATCACAAAGGCAAAGAGCGGCAGCATTGCTGCCACCGCTCCTACCAAATAAAAAGGCTTAAACATTAGTAACGGTAATGCGCAACTTTATATGGGCCTTCAACAGGCACACTAATATAGTCGGCTTGCTCTTGTGATAATTGTGTTAAATTCACTCCGATTTTCGCCAAGTGCAAACGTGCTACCTTTTCATCCAAACGTTTCGGTAATACATACACTTCATTTTTATAATTTGAAGAATTTTCCCACAATTCAATTTGTGCCATCACCTGATTGGTAAACGATGCAGACATCACAAAACTAGGGTGGCCTGTTGCACAGCCTAAATTCACCAAACGACCTTCTGCCAGCAAGGTAATGCGATTGCCATTCGGGAAGATAATTTGATCCACCTGTGGCTTCACATTTTCCCACTCATATTGTTTGAGTGATGCCACATCAATTTCATTATCAAAATGCCCAATATTACACACGATTGACTGGTCTTTCATGTTCACCAAATGATCGTGCTGAATAACATGATAATTGCCCGTAGTAGTTACAAAGATATTGCCTTCTTTACAGGCATCATTCATATCAACCACGCGATAGCCTTCCATGGCAGCCTGAAGCGCACAAATCGGATCAATTTCAGTCACCCAAACCGTCGCCCCCATACCCTTAAATGCCTGCGCACAGCCTTTGCCTACATCGCCATAACCCAAAACAACCGCAATTTTACCTGCAATCATGACATCCGTGGCACGTTTAATGCCATCCAATAAAGATTCACGGCAACCATACAAGTTATCAAATTTAGACTTTGTTACAGAGTCATTCACGTTGATTGCAGGAACTTTCAACTCGCCTTTTGTCGCCATTTCGTACAAACGGTGAACGCCAGTCGTTGTTTCTTCTGATAATCCTTTAATACCTTCCAAAAGCTCAGGGTATTTATCATGAATCAATTGCGTTACATCACCACCATCATCCAAGATCAAATTCGGCACCCAACCATCAGGGCCATGAACAGTCTGCTCAATACACCACCAAAACTCTTCATCCGTTTCGCCCTTCCATGCAAAGGTCGGAATGCCTGCTTCCACCATCGCCGCAGCAGCCTGATCTTGGGTCGAAAAAATATTGCATGAAGACCAACGCACTTCTGCACCCAAATCAATCAGTGTTTCCATCAAAACGGCGGTTTGAATGGTCATGTGCAAACATCCCACAATACGCGCGCCAGCCAGTGGCTTCTTGCCTGCGTATTCCGCACGCAATGTCATCAAACCTGGCATTTCAGTTTCAGCAATTTTAACTTCTTTGCGTCCCCAATCGGCCAAAGACATATCAGCGACTTTATAATCTGTAAATTCAGACATTCTCATACTCCTATATCTGCCCTTTCAGGCATAAAAAATATGAGCACAGTTAAACATTTTGCGACTGAGCCTAGCGATTTGAATGTTCAAATATTCAAACATTTCAAATCGTCGCAGTGCTCCTCAGTCTAAATTAATAAAATTAAAGTCCAGCTGCCGCCTTCAATGCTTCAGATTTGTCTCTACGCTCCCAAGTAAATTCAGGCAATTCGCGGCCAAAATGACCATAGGCTGCAGTCTTAGCATAAATAGGACGTAGCAAATTCAAGTCTTGCACAATACCTTTTGGACGCAAATCAAATACTTCACGCACAAGGCCAGCAAGCTTTTCTTCATCAATCTTGCCAGTGCCAAACGTATTCACCATGACGCTCAATGGATGTGCAACACCAATGGCATATGCAACCTGTACTTCACAACGATCCGCAAGACCAGCCGCAACAATATTTTTAGCAACATAAAGCATCACATAACATGCCGAACGATCCACTTTGGTTGGATCTTTACCTGAAAATGCGCCACCACCGTGATGCCCAAAGCCACCATAAGTATCAACAATAATTTTGCGCCCAGTTACACCGCAATCTCCAACAGGCCCACCAATCACAAAACGCCCCGTTGGATTGATGTGATATTCCGTGCCTGCATGCAACAAACCAGTCTCACCAAGCACAGGGTTAATAATAGTATCCATAACCGCTTCAGAAAGCTCTTTATGCGCCACATCTGGTGAATGTTGTGTTGAAAGTACAACGGCATCAATAGCGACAGGCTTGTGGTTTTCATAGCGGACTGTGACTTGTGATTTTACATCTGGACGCAAGAAATTAACCGTGCCGCTTTTACGAATATCGGCTTGCTTTGCCACCAACTTGTGTGACAAATGAATCGGGGTCGGCATCAATACATCGGTTTCATTGGAGGCATAACCAAACATCAAGCCCTGATCGCCAGCACCTTGATCCAAATCAATACCTTCGCCTTCATTGACACCTTGAGCAATATCCACGGATTGTTTGTCCATGGTGACCAATACCGCACAAGACGCATAATCAAAGCCCATTTCTGATGAGTTGTAGCCAATCTCTTTCACGGCATCACGCGCCACTTGTTGGTAATCAATGATCGCCGATGTGGTGATTTCACCAGAGAGTACAATCATACCAGTATTCACCATGGTTTCGCAGGCCACACGAGCATACTTATCCTGCTCTAAAATGGCATCAAGTACGCCATCAGAAATTCGGTCTGCAACTTTATCAGGATGGCCTTCGCCTACAGACTCAGATGTAAAAACAAAATTATGACTCATTATTAAAACTCCCAGAAAATCGCAAATAAGGCGAAAAACTAATCACAAACAGTGGAATGAAAAGACTTGAACGCACGTGCATTATTTTTCATCCCGTGATCGATGTTTCATATCATGGGGTAAAAAAGCTTCGTCAGCGTTCATGTGGATAATTTATTTCTTTACGTTGCCTTACATTTGTTTTTAATATCACATACTGATTGATGTTACGCAATAGGGCCAATCTCGGGCGAGCTGGAAAATGTTTTCAGCTTGCTAGAGCGTGAAGGGTGGCGCAGTTTGCGCAATGCTTTTGCTTCAATTTGACGGATCCGCTCACGTGTCACCCCAAATTGTTTGCCAACTTCTTCCAGCGTATGATCCGTGTTCATACCAATACCAAAGCGCATGCGTAAGACCTTTTCTTCACGCGAACTCAGATTATCTAAGACTGCTAGAGTTGCTTTTTGTAAGGCTTCTGCAATGGCCACATCCAATGGGTTTTCTGCATTTTTGTCTTCCACAAAATCACCCAATTGAGAATCCTCATCATCACCAATCGGTGTTTCTAAAGATACAGGCTCTTTGGCTACTTCAAGAATCTGCTCAACCTTTTCCAACGGCATTTCCAGATGCTCTGACAACTCTTCAGGTGTCGGCTCACGACCGATTTCTTGTGCAATTTGACGGGATACACGCATCATTTTATTGATCGTTTCGATCATGTGCACAGGAATACGGATGGTACGCGCCTGATCAGCAATAGAGCGTGTAATGGCCTGACGAATCCACCATGTTGCATAGGTTGAAAACTTGTAGCCACGGCGCCATTCAAATTTATCCACAGCCTTCATCAGGCCGATATTGCCTTCTTGAATCAAATCCAAGAAACCCAGCCCACGGTTGGTATATTTTTTGGCAATCGAAATGACCAAACGCAAATTCGCCTCAATCATTTCCCGTTTGGCCTGACGCATTTTTGCTTCGCCCATGGTTAACTTACGCGCTACAGACTTAAGTTCGGCAATACAAAGCTCACTTTCTTGTTCCACGCGTTTCAAGCGACGCTGATTTTCGCGAATTTTCCCAGCAACAGGTTCAATCAACGCAATCCAAGGGCGATCGACATGCTTTTTGCGCAAGTTATCCAGCCATCGCTCATTGGTCTCTTCTGGTGGAAAGCTCTCTAAGAATAATTTACGTGGCATTTTTGCTGCTAATGCATGGTCACGAATGGTGCGCTCGTATTTGCGCACACGACCAATGGCATTTTTAAAACGCCGCACCAAAGCTTCCAGCTGTTTGGGTGAAAATGGAATGGCCACAATTTCGCCCAGCATTTCTTGCAAAACATCATAGGTCTGTTTACCAAGCACCTTATCGGACGGTTTTTTACCCGATCTCTTTTTAAGCCTTAGAAAGTCATCATGCAGCTTTTTTGCACGGTCAAAGTGGAGCAGGGCTTCTTCAAGTTGCTCCTCTTTGGTGATGACTGTTTCTTCCATGGGTGTGCCGTCAGGTGTTGCGCGGCGCTCCTTGATAGCCTTAGAAAGCTGTTCTGCATCCATTTGCTGTTCAACAGGCTCTTCATCTTCATCTTCGGATTTATTCAGACGCTTTTCATATTCCTTGATCGCAGCGGCATTAACCACTTTATCATCAATATCAAGAATATCGCGAAAGTTCATTTCTTCTTCATTTTCAATGGCATCATCACGAATTTGAATAACACGTTCACCGAGCAACATAATTTCACGGAAGGTTGCGGGGCAAAGACAGATAGATTCATGCATTTGCAAGCGCCCTTCTTCGATACGACGGGCAATTTCAATTTCACCCTCACGTGTTAGCAGCTCTACTGTGCCCATTTCACGCAAATACATACGTACAGGATCATCAATACGCACCACTGTGCCAAGTTGCGAGGTATCGGCGCGCAATGCAGAATCTTCTTTGCGCAATCGATCTTTGCGCATGGCATACTCGCCCGTCGGAGCACGCTCAGGATCCACAACCTCTATGTCCATTTCCGTGAATAGGTTGATCACTTGCTCAATACGGTCAGCTGTAACAAGCCCTTCTGGTAAATGCTTATTCAGTTCTTCATAGGTGATAAAACCGGCTTCTTTACCTTTGGCGACCAAGCCGCCAAGCTCTTTGATTCGTACAGGTGCCTGTTTTGAACTTGTCATTCATTACCTCTGCGCTGCTCTTCAATAGCAGCGTTCAATTTTATCGCTTCTTGTTCTAGTGCTTGCTTTAATTTCACTAATTGTGTTCGTTCAACAATACCTGTTACTTTAATCAATTGGCGCTCCAAAAGGGCTTTACGCATATCCAGCACGACACTGGAAAATTCAATGTCCAAAACAGGCTCTTGATTCATCCAGCGAGCAATATGATCTGCAACTTCGGGAAACTCCCGCTGCAATTGCTGCGCCCATGCCATACCATTGTATGCTTCGGAGCCTTGCCATGAAAAAACGCGCGTGTATATCCGATTATATATATCATTGTCAATAAAAAACTGCTTTGCATCTGAAGGCAAAAGTGCCAATCGGCTTGGTTTCTGTATTAAACCAACCAAAAATGCTTCATGTAAAAAATTTTTGACGGAGCGCACTTTTGCCCTTTCTCTGGGCAGTGAAAAACGCCTGTTTTGCCCGATTATTGGCACATCAGCCTGCAAATGAAGCCCTGTTTGAGCTTCCACTTGCTGCTTCCATGCCTGTTTCAAGTACGGATCAGACATCTTAGCCAGCATTTCATCGGCTTTTTTTGCCATTCTGGCCACGCCATCAGCACCACTACCAGCCAAACGACTTAAACCCAAAAGCCATGTTTCCATCACAGGCTTGGCTTGCTCGGATAAGCGGCGTTCGAATGCTTCTTTACCCTCTTTTTGTAGCAGGCTGTCGGGATCCTCAGCATCAGGCAAGTATAAAAAACGGGGTCGATGCTCTGGTTTTAATAGGGGTAACATGCGCTCCAGTGTGCGCCATGCTGCTTGATAACCAGCTCTATCCCCATCAAAACAAAATACAGGCGATTCACACAAGCGGAAAATCTCGCGAATTTGCCATTCCCCCAGCGATGTGCCCGATGCTGCCAAGCCAATGGGAAGGTCATAGGCTGCAAGTGCCAGAACATCCATATAGCCCTCCACCACAACCAGCATTTTACGCTTGCGAATGCTGTCCCTATGTTCGGAAAAACCGTACAGTAGTTCAGACTTATGATACCAATTCGTTTCTGGCGAGTTCAAATATTTGGGCTCACCATCACCAATAATACGGCCACCAAAACCAACCACGGAACCACGTTTATCACGAATAGGGAACATCAAACGTCCGCGAAAACGATCTGCATACCCTCTTTCCCCTTTAAATAATAGACCCACAGCTTCCAATTGCTCCAGAATCTGTGAGTCACGGCTGAATGTACGCTGCATAAAACCATAGCCAGCTGGTGCAAAGCCTAGGCCATAACTTGATATGATATGTTCTGGCAAACCACGCTGCTGAATATATGCCTTGGCTTGTGCGCCAGCATGGCTATGCAGATGTGCGGCAAAGACATCGGCTGTTTGCGCCAAAAGGTTTAAAGATTTTTTGCGCTCCTCTGCTTCTTGTTGATCTTTCAGGCGATCCCTTTCATTCTCACGTGGCAATTCCAAGCCAGCCTTTTCGGCCAAGTATTCAACCGCTTCAGGAAATGAATAGCCATCATGCTCCATCAAAAATTGAAATGCGCCACCGCCCTTACCACAACCAAAACAATAGTAGAGCTGCTTATCTGCCGAGATTGAAAAAGACGGATTCTTCTCATGATGAAATGGACATAAACCCATCAAATTGGAGCCTTTTTGTTTTAATTCCACATGACGCGCTATAATCTCTACCACATCACTTCGTGATAACACCTCATCGAGAAAGTTACTAGAGTAATTAACCATAGAGGCTTATACAGCCTGTGTTTGATGTGCGTTCAAATGATGCATGACACGCATTAGCCTTGTAATGCTGCTTTAACCAATGCTGAAGCCACACCCATATCTGCGCGTCCATCAATTTGAGGGCGCAAAATACCCATGACTTTCCCCATATCTTTCATCGATTCAGCACCACTTGCAGCAACAGCCTGCTGCACAGCATCAGCAATCTCTGACTCGCTCATTTGTTCGGGCAAATAAACTGCCAAATATTCAATCTCTGCCAATTCTTTTTCCGCTAGATCATCGCGGTCAGCCTCTGCATATTGTTTTGCTGCATCTTTGCGCTGCTTGATCTGCTTTCCAGCAACCGCAATAACATCCGCTTCACTTAGTGTTTTTCCCAATGCAATTTCTTTATCTTTCAAGGCCGCACGCAGCATGCGAATAACACTTAATTTTTCTTTATTCTTATCGCGCATTGCCTGCTTCATGGCATCGGTAATTTGCTGCATCAACATAACCATCTCCTCTCTTGTTTGTCTATAAACAACAATGCCGAGCGCAAAGGCTCGGCATTATCTTATCGAACACTCGCTTTAATAAACTTAGTATTCGCGATTCTCACGCATACGTACACGGCGCAGACGCTTCATCAAACGTTTGCGAGCTGCTGCTTCTTTATGTTTACGCGCAATAGAAGGTTTTTGATAACATTCACGACGACGACACTCAGAAATTACGCCTCCACGCTCCACTTGTTTGCGGAAACGTTTAATTGCCAATTCAATTGGCTCGTCGGAATTTACTCGTACTCCTGGCATATCAACATCACCCCCTTTGGCTTAACCAAAATAACTCAATGGGCAAAAACCCACGCTGCAATCATGATGATTGCAATCCCTTGATTGTCTCTGCACGCTTGCCAACAATAGTGTTGGCAGCAACCAAAACTGTTCAACACAAAACAATTTAACGCAAAGCAAAAGGGTCGCGCATTATGAGTTCAGGTAGTAAAAAGTCAATCAGTCGAGGCAGTGGTATGCTGCGAGCTGCGGCGAAGGTCGGTAGTTGGACTATGTTTTCGCGTATCCTTGGTTTTGTACGCGATATTTTTCTAGCTCGTATCCTTGGTGCTGGCGCGCTTGCCGATGCCTTTTTTATTGCTTTCAAGCTCCCTAACTTTTTTCGTCGCATGTTTGCCGAAGGCACGCTAACCGTTGCACTGGTACCGATCCTTGCAGAAGAGCGCAAAAAAGGTGAAGAAGATGCTCATGCGTATTTGAATGCCTTGGCAGGGCTGCTACTCGCAGCATTATTGATTTTCACGGTTCTGGGTATGGTATTTATGCCATGGCTGCTGCTGGTGTTTGCGCCAGGCTTTCATGATGATCCCGATCGCTGGCAACAAGCCTTGCATTTGGCACGCTGGATGTTTCCTTACCTTGCGCTGATTTCTTTATCGGCCATGTCTTGGGCTGTACTCAATGCTTATCGAAAGTTCTCCGTTGCCGCTGCCAGCCCTGCGCTATTGAATGTAGCACTTATTTTTGCCGCGACTGTATTGGCACCATCGTTTGAAAATCCTGCTGAAGCCTTGGCCATCGGCGTTGTTTTGGGTGGTTTGTTGCAGCTAGCGATTCAATTTCCTGCTTTAAAACGCATTGGCTGGGTTCCCAAACCAAGTTGGCGACCGCGTATGCCTGCCATTACGCAAACCATGACTCTGTTTGGCCCAGCAGTATTGGGCATTGCAGCGGTACAAATTAATATTTTAGTTGGCACCATTTTAGCGACATTACTGCCAACAGGCGCAGTATCTTATTTGTATTACGCAGACAGGATTGTGCAGCTTCCACTGGCTCTTTTTGGCATTGCGATGGGAACGGCCTTACTACCAGCACTTTCTGATCATCTGGCGAATAACCGCCCAAAAGAAGCTCAGCGAGAGCTTTGCCAAGGTCTAACTTGGCTAACTTGGATCACCTTGCCTGCCATGTTGGGGCTATTATGGCTGGCTGAACCGATTATTCGAACACTGTTTGAACACGGAAAATTCACCTTAAATGATGCGCAAGCAACAGCCCATGCATTACAAGCCTATGCTATTGGGCTGATGGCTTTTTGTTGGGCGAGGGTGTTATCCATGGCATGTTATGCACAAAAGGATGCCAAGGCTCCGATGCGTTTTGCAGCAATCAGTGTTGCGGCCAATATTGTATTGGCATTATTATTGATGGAGCCAATGGGCTATGTAGGCCTAGCTTTGGCAACGGCGTTGGCATCATTTATCAATGTAGCATTGCTGTGGTGGAATATTCGTAAGCGACAGGGTGCTATTCTTGATGCACCTAGTTTAAAGCGCATGTTTCGGGCTGTATTGGCATGCATTCCTATGCTGGTCGTGCTCTACCTACTGCAACAACAATGGGCATTTCCAGATGAGCATAAACTGTGGCAAGGTATGTGGCTTCTTGTAGCCGTCAGTAGCGGCATTGTCGCATATTTTGCATCGGCATATGTGTTGGGTGAGCGACTTTGGAAGCGAGGGGTTCGTCATGCGTAGAGATACCATTGTTTTTGATATTGAAACGATTTCGGATGCTGCTGCCAGCCGCCGTTTACTCAATCAGCCTGAGCTGAGTGATATTGCTGCGCGTGATGCCTTAACTGATTATTTTATTAAAAAAACCAATGGTCGGAATGACTTTCCGCGTCAGCCTTTTCATCAAGTGGTTGCCATCAGCTATATCCACCTGATTCACGAACCTGGCGAATATGGTATGGAACTGATCATTCGGCGTATTGCCAGTGGTGGTGAAGCCGATAGCAGCGAAGAAGAATTATTGCATGGTTTTTTTACACTGATTGAAACGCGGGCTCCGAGGTTGGTAAGCTTTAATGGGCGAGGTTTCGATGTGCCCGTGCTCAAATACCGTGCCATGGTGCATGGCATGGCATGCCCACGCTGGTTTCATGAAGGCGATAAATGGAATAACTATGATAGCCGTTATTCCAATATTTACCATGTTGACTTGCTTGAAGTCTTGTCTGATTTCGGTGCATCGGCACGCTGTTCCATGCATGAAGTGGCAACAGCACTGGGTTTTCCTGGGAAGCTGAGCACGTCAGGTGATGATGTGCGCAGCATGTTTGAAAGCGGGGATATAATGGCTATCCGCAATTATTGTGAAACGGATGTTTGCACCACCTTATTGATCTTTTTGCGCTGGCAATTATTCAATGGCAGCCTGCATGAAGGCGCTTATGCACGCACCGTGTTAGGACTTCAAAATTATATGCTAACAGAATCAGAAGATCGTCCCTACCTAGCAGAGTTTCTTACTGCTTGGGACGCAGCTTAGGCATCGTAAATAAATAAGTCGTTGGTTTACGCGCTGTGTTTTTGTTTGCTTTCAAGGCGAAAAAGCGGCATATAGCACTGCTATATATCGCTTTTTACAACGACTAAAGCAAGCAAAAAGGCAAGTGTCAACCGCCAAGTGATTTAACCTTTAAAATCAATAGGTTACATCCCTAGCCAATAGTCATTCAGATAGCTGATATCCAGCGCAAGCTCTTGATCTATATAACATTAGAAATCCTAAAGGCAGTCAGAATCCACTTTCACGGATAAAAATAGCCAAAACTTGATCAAGCAGTCGGTTAAAGTAACTGCGACGTTTACCTTTAAGGCGAACAGTGCCACGCAAGCGATGTTGGATAGCAATTAAATTAGAGCAACTGAAGCTTATTTTATAAATCGCGGCTTCAGGAATCAATTCACCCTTATCACTTCGGCGTACTGGAATGTCGCCCTGATAGATAGAGGCGAGCATAGGCGCTTCCAGCCTTGCTTCATCTGCTTGACTCATGCTTATAAACGTCAAGTGAATGGGTTGAATATCTGTATTTTCAGGATAAAATATCGCGTCATCTATTTGCTTAACTTGGGAAATATCTATTTCAAACACATAGGCTTGTATAATGCTTTTTTCCGTAGAAACGATCAAGGCAAGAGCCTCATTCTTTTGTATATAAGCACCTTCATGAATGTCAGGGTTTAACAGCATCAAACGACCATCAAAACCAGCGCGTAATTGCAAAGCTTCTTGACGCTCTTGCAGGGTTTGATATTCTTGTTTAAGACCTTGATATTCTTGATCAACAATGCGACTTTCTTCTGCTAACTCTAAGGACACACCTTGTGTTTCTTGCTGCCATTGAGATAACATGATTTTTTGTTTCAATAGATTTAGTTTATGATCTAAAGCCATGGACGAAAGCGTCAGTAACCGCTGGTTTTTTCGCACCATATCACCTTCTTTAACCGCTAACGTTTTAATAACCGCTGACTCTGAAGCATACAATGTTGTTTGATGCTGGCTAAGCCAAACCGCAGGCGCATCAATACTAGCCTGCCACGGCAGGACAAAAGCCAACAACAAAAGACCAAATAACGCGAATGTGCGGTACGCTGAAAAATTATTGAGTTTCGCCTTTCGTTTCCACCATTCTTTTAGTTCATTGTATATTGGTAAAATAATAAACCATCCCAATTCAACCAGCATCAATATGATGCCTAAAATTTTAAAAAAGAAAAAATAGACCAGTAGCGCAATACCCAAGAAAAGAAAAAAACGATAAACCCAAGTACACCAAGCATATAAAATGAGACTTCGGTGTAATCTAGGTGGAAAAAACTCAGGCACTCTTTCATGGGAAGAAAAAAGAATCTCACGCAACTTCCACTTCCCTAAGGCAAAACCACGCTGTTGTAAATTTTCAACTTCCCACCAATCCGACAATAAATAATAACCATCAAAACGCATAAAAGGGTTAAGATTGATAAATAACGTCATGACCCACGTCGTGGTTGCCAACAAAAAGAAGGCACTGCGTAAACCACCATCTGGCGTGATGCTCCAAAGTAATGTCGCGATAACGGCCAAACTGAGTTCGGCAGCCATACCCGCAGCACCAATGTGCATACGCTGTTTTTTAGACGGTAGTTTCCACGCATCACTTGTATCTGTATATAAAACAGGCCACATCACCAACAAAGCAACACCCATCGTTGGTACATGAACACCATAGTGTTTTGCCGTATATGCGTGTCCAAACTCATGAATGATTTTCGCAAAGAACAGAGCACATCCATATAGTATGAAGCCTTGCATACTAAAAAAGTGCAGAAAAGTGTTTAGAAAAGCATCCCACTGACGTGAAATAAGATAGGCCGCCACACCACAAAAACATATCAATATATAAAGAAACCATTGCTGATACACCCAATGAAACCAGCGTTGACTATGTTCCAGAAAGCGATCGGGTTGAATCAAGGGAACACGCAGAAAAAGGTAGTTTTTGAGCAGCCATGAGAGCCAATATGTGTGTGTGGCTTGTTTTTGTAAGGCTAAATAAGCCACCCCCTCTGCTCCCTGTACTTGAATCAAATTGTTTATTTTAAGAAACTGCACAAGCTGTTCAACATGACTGATGCTTGGATTTAGCGTGGTGTTTTTTGCAACATCATCAATTATTTTTTGCCCATCCGCCAAGTGCCAGCGAGAAATAATCTCGAATTCTTGCCAACCTATCCGGTAATAGCGATTTCGTGCAGGATCATGAATAGACCATGTCTGCTCACCGCTGCGATGCTTAGGGCCGGAAAACAGTGCTAAATCTTCTCGTAATATTGGAAGAATTGGTTACCAACCTAGCCATTGCCGAGCTGCAGCTAAAGGGCGACGAAAAAGATAATAAATGATGGGAACTTTTTGACCATAAATTTTTGCTGTACCACGTAAACCAATGCGTGGGGGTGTAACACCTGCATCAAAATGTGCGCGTAATTCATAACTTAAGGCATCTGATTCATCATTGATTGCTTGGTAGCTGTAATAGTAAAGTCGCGCTGGGATGGCTTCCAAAGGGTTCATATTGAGAAATAGAGACACCTCAGAGTTTTCAGAAAAAATCAGGCTATCCCCTACAGCTAATTGCATCTTAAGCTCAGTTTTTTTGGGGTCGGCAATCATCAATAAACGCTCACCCATCTGTACAGGACGCCCCGTCCATGCATCAGGATCAGAGAAAATAGCAATACCTGGCTGGCTGGCTCGAATAGCTAAACGTTGCAACATATCTTGCAGAAATTGGACTTCTGTTTTTTTTTGCGAGGCCTGCGCTCGCAACATCACCATGCTTCTTTTTTGTTTGTCATCACGGGCTGCCTGTTGCACAGCTTGTTGATACCGTGCATTCAACATCGCAAGTTCTTTGATTGCCACACTCAAACGAGCTCGAATTTCCACATCGTCCAAAGAAAATAACAAGGTGTTTTTTTGTACAACCTCATTAGGTTCCACATGTACTTGATCAATAATACCATCTAACGGCGCACGAATTACAGTCGCATGGAGCGCCTTCACTTGTGCTGGAGCAAGGGCCGATTGGCGGATAGGTATCCACAAAAGTGTAAACACCAGCAATAACAAAAACATCTTCTTTTTCGGTGTACCCAACAAACGATGTAAGACGTGTCGCCATTGATGCGTTTGTTGGCCTAGATGCATACACCAAGCCGCACTATAGGTTGGCTGTAATTGCTCAAGTAGGATATGATCAGCCTCTTGCCATGCCTCCTGGCGCACAAAAAGCAATCCCCCTATCTTTCGTTCACCTTGATATAAGGGCAACCACAATGCATGTTCTGGCAACCACTCCTGCCAATGCCGTTGCAATGTCTTAGGTACGGCTTGTTTGGAAAAAATATAGCATTGTTCGTGTGCTTGCATGTGTTGATGTTGACATATCTTTTTTAACCACTGCATCATAGGCGCTTGTCTGTCAGGAGAAGGCAGCCCTGAAATAGCAACGATATGAGGATTGATTGTTTCACCATACCATAAAATCGCCTGACGATACTGAATCAATGAATACGTTTCATTCACCACATGAAAAGAAAAGTTTTCTTCGTTCTTACTACTGCAAGCTTTCTGCTGCAATTGAACAAGGAGACTTAAAGCTTGTATCTGTACTTTATTTTTCATCTATTATAGCCTTAATACTGACCTTACCGCTCATCCCTGAAAGCAGCTCAGGATGTTTACCTTGAATTTCACCTGTGATTTTTAAAGTTTGACTTACAGGATCAACCTTGGCACCCAATTGTGTAATAACTGCATTGTAATTCGTGCTGGACTCACTGATAAACACTGAAAAAGCATGTCCTTTTTTAAGCCATGTTAACCACGAAGAGGGAACCAAAACCTCTATTTCTAAATCTCGATCATCCAAAATATCCATTAAAGCTTGACCTTCTTGTGCATATTCATACGTGCGAATATGCAACGCTACTACACGGCCAGTGTAAGGCGCATAAATTCGGCAGCGTTTGACCTTTGCTTGCCAAACATCTTTTACAGCTACGGCCTGTGCAAGCTCAGCCTGTACATTTGCCATTTCAAGCTGACTGATTGAATTCAAACTTACCAATTCACGGCTAATGAGTAAGCGCTCATTGGCTGCATGCAATAAAGCATTGGCACGCGCCAACTCAGCATTTTGTACAGAGCAGTCAAATACAAATAATACCTGTCCTTTTTTAAATCGTCCGCCTTCAGACACATAAGCACGCTGAACCTTAGCTGACATTTCTGCGGCTAGCGTTGTCTTATGCTTGGGTTTCAGATGCCCTCGTAAATCTGAGTTTTGTTGATCTGGGGAAAACAACGCCATGCGTTCAATTTCTGCATTTGGTAAAAACTCTGCAGCAATAGCAGGTAGACAAAGAAAAATGCATACAGCGAAAGCTGTATGCATTTTAAACATCATGTTATTCAATGAAACCTACTTGAGAATCCGCAATTCAACACGCCGATTTTGAGCACGACCTGAATCTGTTGCATTGTCAGCAATTGGTTTTGTTTCACCATAACCTTGTTCAGATAAACGTGATGCTGCAATACCATGTTGTACAAGGTAGTCATAGACACTTTGAGCACGTTGATGTGATAGTTCTAAATTATATACAGCTTCGCCTCGGTCATCGGTATGCGCTGCCACTTCAACGCGTACTGTATTGTGTTTACGCAAGGTGTTAACAGCATTGTTTAACACACTGTTTGAAGATAATGTTAAATCAGCACTACTATTGGCAAAAGTGACGCCTTGCAATGAAATGACAAGAGGTGCTTTTTTCACAACAAAGGGTGATTTTTTCACAACAACGGGGGGGGCGACACATTGCTCACGGTTAAATGTACCATTTTCGTACTTACTTGGATAACAATTCCAGAAAAAGGGCTCGGCAGCCGCCTTAGACCACGGTTTCATATTTTGTTTTAAATGTTGGGTAACAGCCTTAAGGCTTGTATCGGATAAGTCACCAGCCAGCGGATCAACACCCAAGGTTGCATACACACGACCTGCAGCATTTTGAATGGCAGCATAAGCTTCATAACGATGGAAAGTGGCATTTAAGGCACTAATATCTGCACCAATGATATCCAAGCGATTTTGTGTTTTTGCCGCATTGTGGAGTTGTTTGGTCAGTTTATTTTCCACATCTTGCATTTCAGTACTGCGTTTCAGTTGGTATTGCGCATGTAAATACTCGCGATAGGATAAGTGTACTTGAGCCAATATCGCCATATGAATGGCCATACGACGTTGATCTGCCAAGGTCTCTTGCGCATGGGCATGATCCATGACTGAATTACCAGACAGCAGGTTGAAAACATTCCATGTAATTCTTCCACCTGCATCAGCCCAAGTGTTGTAGTGTAAAAATGAGTTGCTGTCGTAACTGCCACCTGTATCAAATTCAATACCTGGTAATAGGCGCAACATTGCTTTTTTTGTTTCCTGTGTGGTGATACGTTTTTTATACATCTCTTCACGTAATTCAGGACGCTCTAGTAATGCAATCTCTTCCATTTTAGGTAAACAAAAAGGGATTTTTGCCACATCCAAGGATAATTTTTTAGGTACGTCCAATTTTATATTTGTGCCCAATGGCACATTGATCAGTACAGCCAGTTCTGTGCGAGCCAAAATCATTTTGTGTTGTAAGTTTTCTAACTGGTTAATGAGCTTTAATAACTTCTTTTGATATTGAAGAGCCTTTCTTGGTGCAGATAAGCGTTTTAAACCAGCTAGCTTGGCATCTTCTAGTGCGCAACGTGCATCATATAAAATACGTTGTACTTCGGGCTCTAATACTTGCGCACTTGCAGCTTTCCAAAAAGATCCGCGCACATCACGAATTAAACGGTTGACTACTTTACGGCGGTTCTCATCAGCAATTAAGGTGCGGTCAGCTTCTTGTTTTACTTGGTAATAAGTCACACCAAAATCCAGCACATTCCAAATCATCCGAAGATCTGCCGTTTGAATTGTCTTATCCGATGCTGTTGCAAAGGATTTTGCTGGTGTATTGGTTAACGTATCAAAACTATCTGAAATAGGTGTAGTCGAACGTGTCCGAACCCCCCCACTCGCCCTCAATGTGGGTAAAAAATCATATTTTGTTAAATCATATTGACCCAAAGCGACTTGTTTCTCAAACAATTTGGTGCGGTGATCTAGGTTATATTTAAGTGCTCTCGCCATGGCTTCATGCAATGACAGCTTTTGACCAAGATTTTCTTGGCCATCAAAAATAGCAACCCTATCTTGAGCAATGCCTTGTTTGCGTTCATCCAGCGTGAAAGGTGTCGGTTTTGTGGCACAGGCTGTTAGCGTTAGCAGTACCCCCACACATACAATTTTACGAATCATTCTATTATCCTTTTTTATTTATTTTTTCTATGACGTTGAGGGATATCGCCAACCCTTTTTTATGACCTAGGTCCTGCAAGTGTTTGTGCGTGCAGAGTGTAAGATATTGGTTTACATGGCGTATTGAAAAAACACGTAGTCACCTTATTGGTAATGAGTGTTTTTTCAATAGTCCAAGTGAATCAAGAGCTTGCGCTATGGATGTGCAAACACTTGCAGGATCTAGGTATGACTTCTCCCTCCCCCTAGGATTCCTCAGAAAAAACTTTGTAGGGGGGAGTTATATTTAACCCGCATTATTCATGAATCGCCGTGATGATCGCGCCGAAGCTTTGTTTGCAACGGATTTTTTGCCATGAGTGCCGTAGCCATGCATACGGGCGATTGGCAAAGTATTCGTTGCGGACAAAGGGGCAAGCGACGGCGCGGCAGCATTTATGAATAATGCGGGTTAAGATCGCAGAAAATTAATTATCATGTCTAAGCAGTGTAAAACATCTCCTTTTTCCTTGTAGAACCAGCAACATAGGTCTGCTATGCGGCTATTTCTGCATCTTGAATACGCGCTTTTATCCTACGTGTTCATCTGGCGTATTTATGTTTTTCGTGACCCTTAATCAATGATGTATCATTCATTATGATGCCTCATGAAACAATTGAGCGATGGAACTCAATATTTTTTGTTGATCTTTTTGCTGTGTTTCAGATGCCAGTTGCAGCTGTTCACTTAAACCACGACTACCCAACTCATCCACCTTTTGCTCTACAGTTAACTTAAAGGTTGCTGATGCATTGTGATTGCTTGAATCTGAGGCGCGGATTTTTATATCCACATAGGTTGTCACGCCAGCAGGTGCGCTATCTTTATCAACCGTAAATACGCCAGATTCAGGGTTAAAATGTACCCAAGCTGGCAATGGCGAATCATTTGCTTGCGAGGCTGTATATGTCACCTTATCGCCATTCGTGCTTGTGAACGCATTGGCAGGTATTTGGAATTCAAAAGATGAGTTCGTCAAAACAACCAAGCGGTCTTTAATGCCCATATCCACATAAAACTCATCGCTTCCGCGATTCGTTTGCGATAATTTATTATCATCACTGACAGTGGCACTATCACTGTTCACTTGAGGTGTTTTTGATTCAATTTCAGGCGCGTCTTTATTCACCCTTAACGTGAAGGTCGCTGACGCATTGTGGTTATTGCCATCAGAGGCACGAACCTTAATATCTACTGCGGTTGTCCCTTCAGGTGCACCATCGCGGTGTACGGTATAAACACCAGCTTCAGGATTAAAATGAATCCACGCAGGCAAAGCCGAATCATTCGCCTGTGATGAAGTATAAGAGATTCCCCCACTATCTTTGGGTGCAGAAAAAGCGTTCGCAGGAATCTGAAATTGAAAGCTCGAGTCCGTAAGTACTACCAAACGATCCTTGAGTCCCATATCAACCTGTAAATCACCAGCTACCCCCTTATCAGAATCCGAATCTTCTCCTTCAATGATTCCTTGAGCACTAGATGGAAAAGGCGTTGCAGGTGTTGCAGGTGTTGGTGTTGGTGTTGCAGGTGTTGCAGGTGTTGCAGGTGTTGCAGGTGTTGCAGGTGTTGCAGGTGTTGCAGGTGTTGCAGGTGTTGCAGGT
>JAUZQT010000135.1 GCA_030950825.1 Mariprofundaceae bacterium
CAATCGCATGCTGATCCACATCCAATAGGTGAAGTTTTGAAATATCGGGATTGTGTTTTAAAAGGTGAGTGGATAATAAACCGTAACCACAGCAGAGATCCATGCCTGTACCTGAAAATGCAGGAAGGTGTTGAAGCAAAAGTTGCGAACCCATGTCGGGGCGATCCCAACTGAATAATCCGGCTTGCGAATACAAAGCAAGGTTTTCGACCTTATGTGCTGAACCCGCTTCAAGCCATTGATCAGCTAGCGTTATGTCAAAGCGATCATTTTTTCGTGCTGAAAAAATACGGCATTTGGATTTAGATTCGGCATTAACATGTCCAGCCAAAGATCCGAGTGCATGTTGATAGGATTTTGCGCCATGATTATTGGCACACGCCATAATCATGGTGCCACCCTCATTGAGGGAAAGCATCGCTTTTGCCATATGAAATAAGCTTTGTTGTTTGTTTTTTGAGGGGAAAACAAGCGCCAAATCACACGTTTGTAGTGGTTCTTTAGGGCGTGTTAAACCCAGTTTTTGAATGCGATCAACGGTAGTTTTCTGGCTTTGCTGCCATCCGAATGACTGTGTTTTATGAGCTAATAATGGAAGAAGTGCGTGTGCTTGTGTGTTCCAAATATCAATTACTAAGGGGGGGTCGTGCGTTTCGAAAAAATTCAGCGCGGCCTTAGATAATAATTCAACGGCAGGAAAATAATCAGTTTCTAATGTCAAAATACTATACTTATGCGTTTTCGACTTGACAAGTTTCTCTATAAAAACAAGGGGTAACGCTACAGTTGGATATTTTCGAAAAGCAATCTGCATTGCCTTCAGCCAATTGAAGTTGGTGAATCAAATCAAGCTTTTTAAGTTTTCCAGCACCTTTAATATTAAATTCTTTGGATTGTTCAAGAAGCATTTTTTTAGATATTTTGTTTGTTATTATTTTACTCATAATACAATCACCTTGGTTTACTTTTTTCGGCAAAATATCAAATCTATATGGCAATGCAATGATCATATGATGCTCTGCATTTGACATCTTAGGGTCTTGACATCCTACCCGACCTAATGGTTCGATAAACTCACCAACCCCGTCATCCTATGCTTAGATCCTCGATACAAGCATAGGAAGATGACGACGCTGTGGATATATCCGAATAGTTATATGAGAGCAGTTCTATTTCTGATTCACTATAGATTCTGAACTTGGTTGGCATGCTTGATGAGTGTTTGGAAAGGTATATCAGCCAATGCACCGAATAAAACGTGACGGCTTAGTTTAGCGCGGGTCAGCTGAGGCGAAGTTACACCACATAAAAAGCGCACCAAACTGACAACATCGTGGAGCGCTGCTTTTTCTTTTCTTAGTTTGAGTGCCTGCGTCCATATCTCATGGTTAATTTGAGGCTCGATTCGCACAAGACTTTTGGCGGCTGTTTGATGCAAACACCAGGAGCAGTGACCACATGGTGTTTGCCGAGGATCATCAAAATGAGTCGCCAAGGCATTCACCTGGCAACCTTCAAGACCGACCAGGTCAAGCACCTGTTGAAGCCGTGATATTTCACTCTGCTCCCGTTTAAGAGCGCGTTGGTGAAGATGATCTGCCAGAGCCATAAGATCATCGGGCGCTTTGATAAGTCGGTAAGGGTTGCGCACCCCGGATACTTTGACAGCCAGCATATTTTGATCAGCAAGGTAATCCAGAGCACGAATAATGCGTTCGCGCGAGCTGCCCAACTGTTGCGCCGCTTGTTCCATATCAATATTGAACCATGTTTTGGCTTTTTTTGCCTGGAGAAAGATGCTTCTTAAAAATGTATGGCGCTCGCCTTCAAAGTGACTGAGGATTTCTTGTGAACTTAGTAATGGCTTAAAGCTATAATCAGCATAAAACGCCGTACCACCTTGCAAATAAGCCTCCAGTTCCAGGTAAGTGAGCAATGTTCGCAATACCAATGGGCGAATATCATGTTGGATTGATAGTTCATACAGACTCACATCAAAATCATCACCTTGTGTAAATACAGCCTGCACCAAGCTCTGTAAGGATGATTGCGTCGGTGTGTCGCCATAGATGAAATTCTCCAACACATTGAGGTCATCAACACAAACCAGCATCTCACAAACGGAGGCAAGTCCATCCCGCCCTGCACGGCCAACTTCCTGAGCATAATTTTCCAGGCTTTTGGGTAAATTGTAATGGTAAACATAGCGAATATTGGATTTATCCACCCCCATACCAAAAGCAATCGTGGCCACCACAATTGCACTGTCGGAGGCCATAAACCACTCTTGTGTTGCAGCCCGCAACTCATCTTTTAAACCCGCATGATAAGCACGAGCCGAAAATCCAATCTTACACAGCTGCTCTGCGACAAGCTCTGCGGTGCGTTGCAGTGTCACATAAATAATGGTTGGCCCATGGGCTTGAGTCTGCAAACGCTGTTGTAAAATTTCATCACGTGTATGCACACTCACGGGTGTTGTTAGCATGGTCAGGTTCGAGCGATAAAAACCCGTGCGAATGGCGCATTCTGGCGCAATATCAAAGGCGCGACAGAT
>JAUZQT010000136.1 GCA_030950825.1 Mariprofundaceae bacterium
CCACCATTGATTGAAATGAGAGAAAGGCTTCTAAAAGCAGGAAAACCAAAGATGCTTATTGTGGGAGCCGTAATGCGAAAGTTAATCCATATTATTTATGGCGTGCTGAAAAATAATCAGCCATTTAATCCTGATTTTCAGCTTAAAAAATGTTGACTTTCAAGACGGTATCTGACCCGGTTTTATGGTCTTGGGCTGCAAACCTTTGAGGCGTAGATGTTGAAGATGCTTCTCATAATCCTGTTTGAAGATAGTCTCTGCTGTCATGGTGGATAACCTCGCTTGCATTCGTATTTCCCTACGCTTGAGGGATGAAGCTTGCGAGGTTACACTTTTACTTCATGAGGCGTGAAATTATGCAATGAAAACGCTTTTATTCTCCGCGATAGCGGCTTCGTCCAACCAAGCGCATTCACAGGAACTCCGCCCGTGATGCGTGACGTTGTTCTGTTTTTTGTCATTAAGAGATGATACACAATTGCGGGCGGTTAGTCATTCATTTTGTTCCGTCTTAAACTGGAAGCCCAAAGGATGATCACATGTTATTACGTAGCGTAGTTTTTATATTTTTGTTGATGCTATCCATACCCTATGCATTATCAGCAACCTTTGTACCTACAGAATTAAAACCTTGGGTAGCTTGGGTGTTGCAAAATCATCAAGAAAACACTTGCCCTTTTGAATACATGAACGGGAAAAAGCACCAATGCGCATGGCCCGATGCGTTGGTGATGACGTTTGACCATGCAGGGGGTTCTTTTGATCAACAATGGATGGTGTATAAGGAATCGTTGATTGCTTTACCCGGTAATCTAAAGCATTGGCCACAAGATGTGACGGTGGATGGGCGTGCTGTGGTGGTTTCAAACAAGCGTGGCAGCCCGTATATTAAAATGCCGCAAGGAAGCCATCGTGTGGCGGGGCGTTTTGTTTGGAATACCTTGCCAAGTGCAATGCAGCTACCAAAAAACACAGGGCTTCTTGAAGTAAGCATTGATGCAAAAAAAGTCCGTTTTCCACATATGGAGGCGAGAGGGCGTTTGTGGCTGAATGAAACAGCGACAAAAAAACCAACGGCTATTGAAGATCATGTACAGGTGGAAGTATTTCGGCGAATTATTGATGATGTGCCCTTGCGCATGATTACCTTGCTTGATTTGAATGTTACAGGGCAAGCGCGTGAACTTATGCTGGGTGATTTATTGCCCGATGAGGCCATACCGTTGTCCATCAAAGGGAAACTTCCCATGCGCCTTGAAGACAGTGGCAAGCTGCGTATGCAGGTACGCGCTGGCCATTGGCAAGTTTATATTGAATCCCGTTTCCCAGCACCCATGGATCACCTCTCATTTATACCATCCGATGATTTTCCGAGCACAGAAATTTGGGTGTTTGATGCCAAACCTGCATTGCGCTTGGTGGAAATAACAGACGTAAACTCGGTAGACCCTCGGCAGACACGTTTGCCAGCGGCATGGCAACACCTACCAACCTACCAAATCGCCAAAGGCGAGCGTATGACGTTTGTAACCAAACGCCGAGGTGATCCTGAACCATCCGCCAATGTATTGAATTTAAATCGCCACCTATGGTTGGACTTTGATGGTGGTGGTTATACCTTTCAAGATAAAATCCATGGACAAATGCGTCATCAATGGCGTTTAAACATGTCTTCTGAGATGCTTTTGGGACGTGCTGTGGTCAATGGCATGGATCAATTGGTGACGCATTTAAATGCGGATGCGCCGCAGGGTATTGAACTGCGTCAGGGCAATATCTCCATTGAAGCTGATGGTCGCTACACTGGGAATACTGCTACGCTACCTGCGTTAGGCTGGCAAGATAATTTCGCGCAGGTTGAAGCCACCCTTCACCTGCCCCCAGGCTGGCGATTGTTTGCGGCTTCTGGGGCTGACTCGGTGGCAGGAGCCAGTTGGCTGGATCTCTGGAATTTGTTGGATATTTTCCTTGTATTGATTGCCTCATTGGCAGTTCACCGTTTGCTGGGGCGAACGTGGGGAGCTGTTGCATTCTTTTGTTTTGTGTTGTCATGGCATGAAACTGGCGCACCGCAATTTATTTGGTTGCTGGTGATTGGCTGTACCGCCTTGATGCAGGTTGCACCTTCTGGCCGTTTACAAAAAAGCATGGTATGGATGCGTTATTTAAGCTTGCTTGGATTGTTGATTGTTGCCATTCCCTATTCGATTGACACCGTGCGAACTGCCATTTACCCACAATTAGAACGTCCTTCAGTTACCAGCCATTACATGAGTTCTCCCATGATCGAAGCGTCAGGAAAAGTGGTTGCGATACAAGCTGATGGCATGATGCCCAAGCAAGAGCTGCATAAAGCATTTTCAAGCAAGCTAAGGGCTGCACCCGCATCTATGCAGGCGCAGCGGCTTCAAAAACTATCCACCCCTTCTTATTATGACAATACGCTTAATATGGTTGACCCACAAGCCAAGGTGCAAACAGGGCCAGGGTTACCAAGTTGGCAATGGTCATCGGTTCCCATTCGCTGGAATGGGCCTGTGCAACAAAGGCAGGTATTGAAATTAACGCTGATTTCTCCAACCGTTACCACGTTATTAAAACTTAGCTGCGTTATCTTGGTGTTGCTGCTGGCCTTGCGTTTGGCTGGCGTGACCATGGCTGCTAAACGGGTGCTTGTAAATGTACTTAAACTGGGGATTGCTGGGCTATTGTTGGCAGGCTCGTTTGCCATGCCAAGCCCGCTTGCTGCCGCTGAAATGCCATCGGCTGCGATGTTAAAAGAACTTCAGTCGCGTTTGCTGAAACCACCGAAATGCCTGCCCCAGTGCGCACAAATATCGCGCATGAAGCTGGATGTTCAAGGTGATTACCTGCGTATATTGCTAGAAGTTCATGCCAGTTCTGACGTGAGTATTCCTATCCCCGGTCAAATAGATGGTTGGATGCCTAGCCAAGTAATGTTGGATGGAAAGCCCAATCAGGCGCGGCGCGGGGCAAAAAATGCGTTGTGGGTTTATGTGCCAAAGGGCAAGCATCAACTGTTGATTGCAGGTGCGATTTCACCAATGCGCAACATGCAATTGCCTTTGCCCCTGCAACCCCAACACATTGATATTGATGCCAAAGGATGGGTGGTCAAAGGGGTACATCAAGATGGAAGCATTGAGAAATCGTTGCAATTAAAGCGTATTCTAACAAAGAATGATACGCTTGTTCCCAAAGTATTGACCCAAACCAGACTCCCCCCTTTTGTTACGGTGCAGCGCACCCTGCGTTTGGGACTGGAATGGCAACTTGAGACCGTTGTTTCTAGGGTTTCACCTAGGGGCAGTGCGATTGCGCTAGAAGTTCCATTGGTTACGGGGGAATCAGTCAATACCGATGGTATTCGGGTCGTTGGCAAGAAAGCGATGATTCAATTTTCTGCACAACAGCGACAAGTCTCTTGGCACTCGGTATTGCAGCCAACCACGTCCTTATCATTAACTGCCAGCGATACGCTGCATTGGGTTGAGTTGTGGCGTTTGGATGTCAGCCCTGTATGGCATGTGGAACTTGATGGTATTCCACAAATCCACCACCAAGGCAGTGCTGGACAATGGTATCCGCAGTGGCAGCCGTGGCCAGGGGAATCGTTAACGATCCATGTATTCAAACCCATCGGCATAAAAGGTAAAACAAAAACAGTGGATTACACCCACTTGATGATCAAGCCCGGGCAACGTGCAACAGATGTTTCATTGACCATAAAACTGCGTAGCAGTCAGGCAGAACAACATATTATTCGTTTGCCAAGCAATGCGGTATTAAGCAAGGCAAGCATCAATGGCAGATCACAACCCTTGCGTTTGGAACAGAATGGCGTGGTTCGTTTGCCCATTTCCCCTGGCGAACAAGAAATAACCCTGGATTGGCAAAGTCCTGTGGGAATTGCTACGTGGTGGCATACACCGCAAGTGAATATTGGGCTTGAAAATGTAAATGCCAATATTGATGTGCTTATGCCTGAAAGTCGTTGGGTACTTTTTGTTTTTGGCCCTCAACTGGGCCCCGCAATACTCTTTTGGGGCGTATTGATTGTGGTCGTCATCATCGCCATTGGTCTTGGACGAAGCAAACAACCCCCCTTAAAAACCCATCAATGGTTATTGTTGGGCATTGGTTTATCACAAACCATTATTGGCGTTGCCATGTTGGTTGTTGCTTGGCTGTTTGCCATGGGACGGCGCAAACAGATGGGCGAAAACATGGAAGTAGCAGCATTTAATACCATGCAGGTTTTTTTGGCATTGTTTACTGGCGCAGCTTTAATTGGCCTGATCAGTGCGGTTGGTTTTGGTTTGTTGGGGCATCCAGATATGCAAATCAGCGGCAATGGCTCAACCACCACACTATTAAAATGGTACGCAGATCAATCAACAGAGCTATTGCCTGTGGCCACGGTGGTATCGGTTCCTATGTGGTTTTATCGAATATTGATGTTGGCATGGAGCCTATGGTTGGCCTTTGCCTTGCTAGGCTGGCTAAAATGGGCATGGCAATGTTTTTTGCATGGGGGATTGTGGAAGCAAGCGCTTACCGATGAAGAAAAGACAGATATTGGGGTAGATAAGCCATAACAACGAAAAACATCCCTATTCAATAGCCCATGAAAACCCCATTGTTTCATGTTGATGCTTTCACCAATCGGCTGTTTGCAGGCAATCCTTCGGCGGTGGTTCTTGCTGCGGAAGCATTGCCCAATACATTGATGCAGGTGATTGCCTCAGAAAACAACCTATCGGAAACGGCATTTGTTTGGCCATGCCCAAGTTCGTGCATGAAAACCCTGCAGTAAGTGGTTATCTTCTGAATACGGCGTGCATGCGCCGCAGATAGGCACCTGGAAACGGGAGTTAATGGATAATGCCGTGAACTGTTTAGCCGCAGCAAGGGGAGCAGTGAGCGTAAATTGACTGCGGAAAAGGCCACCCTTTTTCAAAAGGTTGGAGAGCTCCAGATTGAGGTGGACTGGTTAAAAAAGTCAGGGGGTCGTTGCGATGAGCACAGCAGAAAAAAGATCAACCATCGACCCCGATCATAAAGAATTCAGTGTCGCAAAGCAGTGCTCATTACTCGGGTTGGCTCAGTCGAATTACTACAAGCACTTACAGGCAACATAATAACGGATCAAAACCTGCTATTCATGCGACTGATTGATGAGGAATACACCCGTCACCCATTTTATGGCTCACGCAAAATTAAACGCTGGCTGATCGACCAAGGCTACGCAGTTAATCGCAAGCGAGTTCAGCGTCTGATGCGGTTGATGGGCATTCAATCAATTGCGCCAAAATCGTTTACCAGTAAGGCAAACAAGAGCCATAAGAAATATCCTTATCTAATCCGCATTATTCATGAATGCTGCCGCACCCTTGCTTGTTTCTTTGCCCGCAACGAATCTTTACTCAAACGTCCGTAAACATGGCTACGCCCTTTTTCGTAAAAAAATCGTTGCAAACAAAAAACCAGCGCAATCATCACAGTGATTCATGAATAATTCGGGCTAATTGGGCAACATGGATATTACCGATCCAAATCAGGCGTGGTGCACTGATATTACATACATTCGTTTATCTGACAGCAGTAATGGACTGGCACAGTCGCTTT
>JAUZQT010000137.1 GCA_030950825.1 Mariprofundaceae bacterium
GTCATATGTTTTAATGTTTTTATGGTCGCTTCTTTCTCATTATCGGGAATATCACTTAACACCTCTTGTTGAAAATCACGAACCAAAGGAATAATTTCTTGCATGGTTTGTTTGCCTTTAGCTGTGATGGCAATGCGAAAACAGCGACGATCATGCGGGTCAACATTGCGTTCAACAAAACTTTTTTTTGCCAAGGCATCCATACGGCGCGTAATGGTTGTTTTATCGCGGCTCATTAACACCGCAATTTCCACCTGAGTCATCGACCCTTTTTCAAGTAAGTGATAAAGAATCGCAAAATCTTGGGGTGACAAGGCATAACCAAGTGTATTGATTCTGCTGCTGATTTCTTCACTCATTAAAAAAGCCGTTCGATTGACATGAAAACCAATGGCTTCTTCCAACTTAAAATTTAAGGGCGCATCACTTATATATTCTTCCATGCGGCAAAGCTTAATTATTTAGATGTATAATACAACTATTGCATTATACATCTAATTAAATGCTTCTGCGCAGCTGTGTGAATAAAGAGTCTTGGATAAAGAAGAGGCTGAACTTTTGCTTGCAACAGCCAAAGCCATTGATGCGAATGATTTTGCATGCGGGGATTGTTAGGGATCGATCAAAGCTCTCTATGATCTCAATGCCGCCGCATGCTTATGGATGGTTGCTGACGAATAGTTTCTTACTTTTGTTTTGGCATATCTTTGATGGCCGCGCAAAAAGTCTGACTCATGAACTTCGAAATCCCATCGTTTTAAAAGAGAAAAGCCTTGGTAGAGCATCTTTTCGCCATATATTCCATTCACACACAACATATACGTATATCTGACGCATAAAATGGCTAAATGAGATTGATTTTGAGTCATTTCCATCGGAATCAGGGCTATTTTTGCCTATTTTCTGAAATTTAAAGGCAGCTGTCCTGCGAACGTTTACACCGAGGAGTTTCATTGTCACTGCAAAGGTCATGGCCTTTAGACCTCGAACCCTCAGTCTACCTAATCCAGTTGTCTGTTTTGCTTCAGAATTACTCGCTTCAATACCCGAGCGCATGGCGTAAATAGAACGAAATTCTTTACCTTTTTCATGCCTACGTCGTTTCGCAAGGCGCATCTCTTTTGCTGTATAACGCAGGTAAAAACCTTTCTTTCCCTCTTGAACACGGCAGGACTCAAGCATCGGACATTCAGCACATTGTTGGCTTGAAAACATAGCGGAGTAGCCACCTTTTTTGCCCCTGCTGTTCTGAATGGGAGAATGGCTCTGTGAACATAAAATGATGTGACCATTATCCCCACAGGTAAATGATTCCAAGCCCATTTGACCATCTTTAGGATTGCCTAAAACGGGGGAGATTAGCTCCACACCAAGTTCAGCTGCATCAAGAGAATTATCATCACTTCCATAGGCTGCATCAGCCAGAACACGCTTTGGTCCCAGTCCGTTTTCTATGGCCTGTTTAATGGCAGGAATAAGTGCATGGCTATCATGAATGTGGGCTGGTTCAACAGAGACATGGGTAATCAACGATAGAGCTTTTTCCCCTGCGCTCTCTGTACAGGTTTCCATAATCTGTACCTGATATCCCACCCCTTTATGACCATCATAAGTCGCATCAGGATCGGATGGGTTCTGGAGACTATCTCCTGATATTTCCTTACCAGCCTTTGGTTTTACTGCTACTGACTCATCATTGGCATGCTCAGTCTCTATATCTGAAATAGATTCAGAAGGATCATCATCTTCGCCTTTTTTGGTAGTTTTGGTGTCGTCAACATTTGTCTCATCACACTGATCATGAAAGAGACGAACCAAGTGTTTATAACTGGTCATGGTGCTGATTTCATCCTGTTTACTGAAGGCATGAATCAGCGCCCACAGATCCTGTGCCAGATCGACAAGTTTCCTACCCGCGTGTTCTGGCGTTGTGGATGCAAATGCAGCATCTCCCTTTGCGGTCATGTAACGCTTGCAGAGATCTTTATCCAGTATGCTGTATGAATCTGAATGCTGCCGTTTCAGATTCTTTAAAAATCGTTTAATAGTCGTGACAAACAGACTGACGCGACCCAGCGAACGCATGTTGGAAAACAGGTGGGTTGAATCTAGGCGTTGCAGATTGGTATCAAGGTCGTATATATCCGCTAAATGTTTAGTGACAACTTCGAGCGCTTTGCTATCCAAGGAGTACTTACTCATCAGTGCGCGCATTTCCCACAATGTCCTGGGACATATGTAGGCATGAGCATCATCGGTATCAGTAATATTCAAGGCATAATGCCACTGAATATTGAAGCAGAATTGATTGACTGCTTCCTCATCATCCAAGTTGTGCATCTGTTGCAAGACCATCAAACCCATCACGGAATAAAGTTCTTTGGTCGGGCGGCCTTGATCTTTGGAGTAATGAGCGGACAACTCATCAACGGGCAGGTAAGGCAAAACATCCAAGCGAAAAACTTCAGCCCAAGAGTTGTTTAGAAGTTCCATACGTTTTTTTCCCAAATGGGTGAATGGATTGATAATGAAGCCTGATTTGTGATCTTTCATGTAAATCAATAAATTATCCTGTAACTACTTGATTAAAAAGATAATTATAGATTAATTGCATGTATAATCAACACTTATCTGATAGGAAGATTCTAATTATTTCAATGGGTTATAGCGACCATCCTTTTTGCGAGAACATCAGAACATGAATGTGTAATGTTGTGTTTGGATGAAATGGATATAACTAGTCAATGCAAGCGAAACCCTCGACTAAATAGCCAAGCTCAGGATTTAGCTTATGTGATTTATACCTCTGGTTCAACAGGAATACCTAAGGGAGTTTGCATACCCAATGCAGCTGTCCTTCGTTTAGTTAAAAAAACTAATTATATTCAACTAAATGCAGATGACCGTATTGCTCAAGCATCAAATATCTCATTTGATGCAGCTACATTTGAAATTTGGGGAAGCTTATTAAATGGCGCGCAATTAATCGGTACATCCAAAAATATTATGCTTTCTCCAAATAAGTTAATTCAGCATTTACGTGCTTATCAGATCAACACTCTATTTGTAACAACAGCATTATTTAACCAAATTGCACAAACTAAACCAGAATGCTTTAAGGTTTTAAAAAACCTCCTGTTTGGAGGTGAGCGAGTCGATCCTCATTGGGTTAATACTATTTTAAACAGTAACTCACCGAAACGTTTATTGCATGTATATGGGCCAACTGAAACGACGACTTTTGCCTCTTGGTATTTGGTTAGCCGTGAGCAAAGACGTACTGAT
>JAUZQT010000138.1 GCA_030950825.1 Mariprofundaceae bacterium
TGACTTGCCTGCTTCAGTTAAAAGCCAGTGCTAGCGGGAGCCCCTGCAATCTCAGGTGTCAAGCTGACATCTTTCACAGCTTCTGGGTGGGCATAATAACTTAACGCCACTTCACTCACTGTTGCGTGGTGCCCTTCCGCACCAAGGTATAGCTCTTCTGCCAGTTGCGTAATCGCATCATTGCGCCACCAGTTGGCCAAATGACAACGCGGCACAGCATTGTTGGACATAGAGGCTGCATGATAGAGCTGACAAAAAGCGGTGGTGATCGCCGAAATATTTCCACCATGACCATTGATGAAATAAAAATGTCTGAAACCGTGATGCTGTAACGATTCAACCACATCGCAGATCAATTGAATCAGTGTGGAAGGCTTAAGCGTCACCGTACCGGCAAAGGCCATATGATGCTGTGCCATGCCATAGTTGATGCTCGGTGCGACAAGCACATCTGTTTGCAATTCAATGCCTGTAGCAATCTTTGTCGGGCAAATAGCATCGGTTCCAATCAAACCATTGGGGCCATGCTGCTCAGTAGATCCAATCGGAATAATGATTCAGGTAGAGTGCTCAAGATAAGCCTCTACCTCCTGCCAGGTGCTAAGTGATAGTTGCATAACAGACTTCGATCAGTTCAAGATTATCAAGATAATTCAGCTCTTTTTAAAACTCGTAACCAGCAACACCACGACTGCGACTGAGATGCAGGCATCAGCCACATTGAACGCTGGCCAGTGATATTCCATGCCATCAATGCGCACATACCAATCAATGAAATCAACCACATAACCCAACTGCATACGATCCCAGATATTACCGACCGCTCCTGCCAGAATAAGCACCAATAACCACGAGGTAATACCGGCGCGCATGCGCTCCTGCCACCACCAAAACAGCACTGCAATGGCAATGCCGATTGTCATACCAAGCAATAACCAGACCCGTACCGAATCCGGTAGATCAGCAAACATAGAAAATGCCACACCGGGATTGTAGGCACGAATCACATTAAAAAATCCATCAATCACGGAAAACGCATGAAAATCGGGTTTCTGAATCCACCATTTGGACAGTTGATCAGCAAAGACAAGCAAGCTGAATAGTCCTATCTGTTTCTGGGTTCGGGTCATGAATGTTTCCTATACATGATATCTCCTATGCTTGCTGGCAAAACTCTGCGGCTGAATGCGCTTAAGTCAATCGACATGCCATCAAAACCGCCTATCACAGAATAGTCAGCCATGGCTGAAAATCATAGGGGCTACTACTTATCATCGGTCATAGGCGAGTCTCATTAGCCTAGTACAGAGGGTATTGGAGTAGCACACCTATGTTATAAATATAATGAGATTCGCCTTCTTTTGTGAATAACCCAGGTAGGCACACCATTTAAATAATCAATCGTAGTCATTAAATAGATAAATTTTACTAAAGAACTTAATCATGGAGAATTCTCCTATGGTTTTAACAAGGCCAAGGAGGATCAGAAGCAGCAGCTAACTGCCAATATCGCAGGGGGATTGAAACAGTGTTCGGCTCCTGTACAGGAACGCATGCTGCCGCACTTTGATGCCTGCGATGCAAACTATGGTCACCGCATTCGTGAAGCAGTGAAAGCATAGGTCGCAGCGCCTTATAGGCGTTGTTTGACTTGCGAGGTGCAAGGGTATTAATCCCTTGTACCTCGTTTTATTTAGTACGGTATTAAGCTCGATGCAATTCTTTTAGCAATTCACCGAGCAGAGTGAATTCATCGCTACGACTACTGCCTTTGCGCCAGGCTAGGCCAATCTCACGGAAACTCTTTTCGGGCATGGGGTGAAGCTCCAAATTGGACTCTCCCCCTATCAATGAGTGGCGCGCCATCGCGGGAAGGAATGTAATACCGAGATCAGCCACTACCATCTGCAACAGGGTCTGCAGGCTTGTTGCAGAGAAACGACTGACCTGATCGCTCTCGCGCGCATGACATGCCTCTAACGCATGATCGCGCAGGCAATGTCCATCTTCGAGTAACAATACACTTTCATCAGGCAGCGCATCAAAATCCAATTTATTTTTCGTGACACTCACCCATTTGCTACCTCGACTACAGGCAAACAGAAAAGGGTCTTCAAACAGCGGCATGACAGTTACGCCTCTCATTTGAAACGGCAAGGCAACCAGAATCAGGTCGAGCTTGCCATCGAGCAACTGCTCATGAATCACGGCAGTTTTATCTTCACGCAGATAGAGTTGCAGCTTTGGAAATCGTTTAAGGACTTCAGGTATGAAAGGCGGCAATAAAAACGGCGCAATCGTTGGGATAACACCAAGCGTCAGCCGCCCGCTTAATGGCACTTGTCCACTTGCGGCGATATTTATCAAGGTCTCTACATCGCTGATACATAATCGCGCCTGCCTTATAACCGCTCGACCTGATGCCGTAATAATAACGCTCTTATTGGTGCGATCTACCAGCTGCACATTCAGTGTCGTTTCAAGTTCTTTAATGGCAATACTGAATGCCGACTGTGATATATAGCAGGCCGCAGATGCCTTGCCAAAATGGAGATAATCATCGAGTGCGATTAAATATTTCAGTTGTTTGATTGTGGGGATCACCAAAACACCTCCGAGACTTATGATCTAAATAATAAATCGTTATCATCAATATATCCAATTATATTTATGCTGATGATGTTTCTATAATTCATATCTAGCCCGCATTATTCATGAATACAGCGTGCTAGGTAATGAAGTCCAGAAGGAGGATTAACATGAAAAAAAGCAACATACTAATGGTTACAATAGTCGCGGGTTTGATGAGCCTGTCGCTATCAACTGCTGTTTTAGCGTCCCCAGATTTAGGTAAAGGCGAAGCAAAGTCAAATCAATTCTGGTGGCCTGATCAGCTCAATCTCAACCCTCTTCGCGCTCATGATATGAAGTCAAACCCTTATGGCGAAACATTTAATTATGCGGAAGAATTTAAAAATCTCGATCTTCAAGCTGTAAAGAAAGATATAGATACTTTGTTGACCACTTCACAAGAGTGGTGGCCATCAGACTACGGTAATTATGGTCCATTTTTCATTCGTATGGCTTGGCACAGTGCCGGCACATACCGCACACTTGATGGACGTGGCGGTGCAGCAGGCGGCCAACAACGCTTTGAGCCCCTTAATAGCTGGCCTGATAATGGAAATCTTGATAAAGCACGACGGTTGCTCTGGCCTGTCAAACAGCAATATGGACAGAGTATTTCATGGGCTGACTTGATGATTTTAGCAGGCAATGTCGCGATGGAAAACATGGGCTTTAAAACGCTTGGTTTTGCCGGTGGTCGTGAGGATGACTGGGAACCTGATTTGGTTTATTGGGGCCCTGAGACCAAGTTTCTTGATAATAAACGCCACGACAAAGGCGGCAATTTAATGAAACCTCTCGCCGCTGTTCAGATGGGGCTGATTTACGTCAACCCAGAAGGACCAAACGGTAACCCTGATCCGCTTCTGGCGGCAAACGATATTCGTGAATCATTTGGTCGCATGGCGATGAATGATGAAGAGATTGTAGCTTTAATTGCTGGTGGACATACGTTTGGTAAAGCACATGGTGCTCGTGATGTATCCAAATGTGTTGGTGTTGAGCCAGCTGGTGCCGCTATTGAAGAACAAGGATTTGGCTGGAAAAACAAATGTGGTAAGGGCAACGCTGAAGATACAGTAACCAGTGGCTTTGAAGGAGCATGGACATCTTCTCCAGCTGAGTGGACTACCATGTATTTGGATAATTTGTTCAATTTCGATTGGCAAAAAACCAAGAGCCCTGCTGGAGCCATCCAGTGGATACCAACCGATAAATCTGCCTCACATATGGTTCCAGATGCACATATAAAGGGTAAAACTCATGCTCCGATTATGTTCACCACAGATTTGGCTCTCAAGTTTGATCCAAGCTTTGAACAAATAGCGAAACGCTTCCAGAAAAATCCAGAAGATTTCGAAAACGCCTTCGCCCAAGCCTGGTTTAAGCTAACACACCGCGATATGGGGCCGCGTGCACGTTATATAGGGGCTGATGTGCCAAATGTAACGCTTGTTTGGCAAGATCCCATTCCGAAAGTTGATTATAAGCTGATTGATGCAAGAGACATCAAGAAGCTTAAAGCAAAAATTCTGAAAGCGGGTTTGACTGTGCCTGAGCTTGTTAGAGCGGCCTGGGCATCTGCATCAACATTCCGTGGTAGTGACATGCGTGGTGGTGCAAATGGTGCGCGGGTTGGTCTTGAGCCTCAAAACAATTGGCAGGTGAATAATCCAGATGAATTTAAAAAAGTACTTCAGGTCTTGGAGAAAATCCAAAAAGACTTTAATACGTCGAAAAAAGATGGAACCAAGGTTTCGCTTGCTGACTTGATTGTTTTGGGCGGAGCTACTGCCATAGAGAAAGCGGCGAAAGGTGCAGGTCACGGTATCAATGTTCCATTTAAGCCAGGTCGTGCTGATGCATCTCAGAAGCAGACCGATGTGAAATCATTTTTGGTACTGGAGCCAAAAGCAGATGGATTCCGCAATTACTTCGCTAGCGATAATGATAGGTCTCCAGCGGAAATGCTTGTAGACAAAGCAAGTCTGTTGAATCTAAGTGTTCCTGAGATGACGGTTTTGGTCGGTGGCATGCGTGCACTAAACGCCAATTCTGGAAAATCTCAACATGGTGTATTTACAGATAAACCGGGAACATTGAATAATGATTTCTTTGTAAATTTGCTAGACATGTCTACGAAATGGAATAAATCGTTCAAATCGGATGGTGTGTATGAAGGGCATGATCGCAAGACTGGCAAGCTTAAATGGACGGCTACGCCTGTAGATCTTGTTTTCGGCTCAAACTCCGAGCTGCGCGCTATTGCAGAGGTCTATGCCTTTGATAACTCGAAAGAGAAGTTTGTGCGTGACTTTGTCGATGCCTGGATCAAAGTAATGAACCTTGACCGCTTTGATAACGGAAAATAGATATAGTATTTAACGCTCTGGTGCTGTGGTGGTTTATGGCCACTACAGCACTTTAGGCACATACTAACTTGGTTGCATTCTGATTGTGGCAAACCTGTAAATCGCCCGCATTCAGCGGTACGCAACTGAAACCAGAATCCTGTAGGCAGTCAAATTGCTGATGTGAACTACCAGCCGAGCCGGATGAATTCCCTACTGATCAGAGAACTGGTCAGTACTTAATAGTCGGCCCCCTAAAATTAATCAGATCACTTTCACATTTCGATGGGTTCGATTTTGGGTTTATAGAACCACATTTGGTATAGTGATACAAAAATCTGAATACCCAGTGAAATTCCCATCAAAGCGCCGGACAGAACGACCATCACAGCAAAATCGGGGATCACCCTTGTGACATACCATGACAACACATCCAGAAGAATCGCAAAAAAGGGAATCACGACGGCGATACGTTTCAGCATGACAGGCATTTCACACAGGATAAAGATGCGCCCAACAAAAAACAGGAGAAAGGCGATACCAAACAGATGAATGTGGGAAACACGCACCAGACTCTGAATTGATGCACCATGATCGAATTCCGTCAGCTTCTTCACTTCGTTGTAGGAAGTCAGAGGCGGTAATCCCATGACGGATTCAGATGAATGGCAGACAATGCAGTTCTTATTCAAAATCGGAGCCACTGTACTGTTAAACTCCTTTTCTGAGCCACCACTCCGTATCCAGTCGGCAATAGTCTTTTTCTGCCTTGGGCTTTCTAAATGTACACCCATAGCACCATTCAATGCTGCGCCTAGCCGCGTTTTCTGATGCTCACCATAGTAGGCTATTTTGATATCATCGACTGACAGGCCAGGAATTCCGTCATTTCCCTGATGGGAATAATAGAGATGGGCAAGTGCAAAGATATATCCCAAGCCAATAGTGATCAGAAACATCGTATCAAGCATTTTTTCGCTGATTGAAGCATCGGTCATACGGCGGTAGTGAGGCATATTAAGCTCCTTGTTCAAGGCCTGTTTGTGAAGAGTAAGAGTGCCACCCGGCCTTTATCATATTTACACATTGGCTCAGCAGAAAGATGAGCTATCTGTGCCATCATCATCCCTGATTCAGGTGCTTGTATACGGTCAATTTGATTCGGTCTTCAATCAATACCCACACCAGACAATAAGCCCAGATCATGCCTACATACAGCCATGGAATCGGAGTCATCAGCCAGCCCATGCCCGCAATCAGAGCGGCGAGCAACTGGGTGCAAATAATCGCACCAAACAGTAATGTGGAGGGGTGAGGCTTTGAAAACATAGCGTGACGTGTTCTCGCAACAAACAGGGTCAGATGACCGGCAATCGAAAGTTTAAGAAAAATTATAGTTTGCAGATGTGCGAGATCAATTCCAAACCATCTGCTGGCAATCACCAGCAACAGAAATGTTTCAACTACGCCAACCAGCCCCAACACAGTCGCCATGGTCAGCACACGGTGCATATTCCAGCGCACAGGATTCGGGTCCAGCCAGGTATTGTCTTTGGCAATCGTCATGATTGGAATATCGTTAAGCAGCGCCAGCAAAATGATCATCACTGCTGTAATGGGATAATAACCATAAATAATCATGGCCAACACCATGAAAATCATGATGCGAACCGTTTCAGTAATGCGGTAAATCGCATAGGAGTTCATGCGCTCGAAAATGTGCCGTGCTTCTTCAACCGCACTGATAATCACCGATAGTCCCGGCGCGGTCAGAATCAGATCGGCTGCTGCCCGCGCTGCATCAGTGGCACCGCTTACCGCAATGCCCACATCAGCCTGTTTCAGTGCTGGCGCGTCATTAACACCATCACCTGTCATCGCAACGAGATGATCACGTGCCTGTAGGGCTTTGATAATGCCATATTTGTGTTCAGGAAAGACCTGCGCAAAACCATCTTCCTTCTCGATACGCTCGCCGAGCTCAGGCCCCGGCTTGGTGATATTGCTGTCATGACCGAACAGATCATTGGCCAGACGAATGTTTTTACCCATGCCAAGTTGGCCTGCTATCTCGCGGCCAATCGCTACGTTATCACCGGTCACCATTTTCACCGTGATGCCATGCTCACCAGCGCGCCTAATCGTTTCAACCGAATCCACGCGTGGTGGATCAAACAGTGATAACACGCCAAGAAACTGCCAACGTCCATCGGCAGCCGTGCTGGCTACAGCCAATGTCCGGTATCCTTTGGCAGCAAACGCATCAACCAGAAGATCCACTTTCTCTTTCATCTCCTTCATAACAGCGATACCCATATCGTGCGCCACCAGATCAAGGATCACCTGCGGAGCACCCTTGCTGACCCGGAAACCATTACCCTGAGAATCGATCACTTCCGCCTCTGTACGCTTTTGCACAGGATCAAAGGGTGTAAAGTGTTTCAAGGTATAGGCTTTGAGTAGGCTGGCATCTTTCAAGCCGCCCATCACGGCCAGATCAATGGCATCCCTATTCTCTTTTTTGGAAGCCAGCGATCCGGCTAGAATAAGCTGCTCTTCAGTATGCGCATCAAACGCAATCACATCGCCCAGTGTCAGTTCATTTTGTGTCAGGGTGCCTGTTTTATCAGAGCATAGAATATCAATGCCCGCCATCTCTTCGATGGACTCCAAACGCGATACGATAGCCTGCATTTTCGATAGAGCCTGTGCCCCAACCGTCATCGTCACGGAAAGCACTGCGGGCATGGCCACTGGAATTGAAGCTACGGTGAGAATCAGTGCAAACTGGATCAGCTCCAACAATGGAGCCCCACGGCCCAACTGCACCACAATGAGTATTGTCACCAACGCCAGACTCAAACAGATAAGATAGTTTCCAATTTGAAGTATGGCCTTCTGGAAGTGTGATTCAGCGCCTGCCTCCGCAACTAATCTGGCCGTGTTTCCAAAAAATGTTGCAGAACCGGTGTATGTGACCAGCGCCACCATTTCACCCTGCTTGGCGATTGAACCGGAGTAGACTGTTTCACCCACCTTTTTATCCACCGGCAACGATTCACCAGTGAGTGCCGACTGATCGACGCTTAAATAGTCCCCTTCAAGCAGTTGCGCATCGGCCGGAATAATATCACCCATGCGCAGACGAATAATATCTCCGGGCACCAATCCAGCGGCATCCTCTTCAGACCAATTGGCATCTCTCAACACACGCGCTTTGAGTGCCAACTGTTTTTTCAGTGCATCCAAGGCATTCGATGCTTTGTACTCCTGCCAGAATCCAACCAGCGCATTGAACAGGAGCATCACCAAAATAATCACCAGATCGGCCCAGTGGCGGGCAAGCGCTGATAGTGTCGCAGCCGCTTCGATCATCCATGGAATCGGCCCCCAAAAGTAGTTCAGAAACTTCAGCCACGTTCTCTTCTTTTTCTCTTTTAAGCTGTTTGGCCCG
>JAUZQT010000139.1 GCA_030950825.1 Mariprofundaceae bacterium
AGATTTTAACCCTATTGAAAATTATTGGGCTGTTATGAAAAAACAAATAAGAAAAGTGAGACATTTTTTCAATAATATCGATGAGGCTATTGATAGTGTTTTGAAAACAAAAAGAACTACTTCTATTCTTGATTCACTATATCACAACATACTTTCCATTTGGGCAGAAATCACCCTTACTGGAAAATATGACAACCATGAGGCAATTGACTTGTTCCCACCGTCTCTAAACTGAATAATTCACAAATACTGTCGTGCCCTTGCTTGCCCCTTTATCCTGAACGAATTCTTTGCCAGTCGACCGTATCCATTGGTACGGCACTCCCAACAAAAAAAACGTTGCAAATAAAGGTTCTTCGCAATCATCACAACGATTTATGAATTACTCAGGCTAAGGAACGCCCACAAAATAACTTGAATTAAATGGTGAATGACACACCACATCCACATTCACCCTTCTTATTGGGATTACTATAAACAAACGCCGATGAAAGCGCATCCTTCTGATAGTCAACCTGTAAACCCGTCAACGCCTTAATATAAGATGCTTCATCCACATATAGAGAAAAACCATCAAACTGACGCACCAAATCACTGCTATGGGGAACATCGGCATAATCCATAACATACTCAAGACCCGAACAACCCGCCTCACGAACGGATAGATGAACAGCTTTTTTTCCCGCGCTCGCTAGCGCTTTCTTTAATTGCTCATTGGCTGCATCCGTAAAAAAAACGTCCACATTATCCATATTAAAGCCCCGCCATATGTTTCAATAAAGCACGAATACGTACCAATTCGTTGACCAGTGCCACCGCATCATTCAACGTATGTTCAGCCCCAAAGCTAACACGCAGACTGCTTCGAGCAGCCCGTTCACCCACACCCATCGCCCGCAATACATGCGATGGCTCACGCTTTCCAGATGAGCAGGCGGAACCCGATGCCACGGCAAAGCCCGCCAAATCAAGCTGCATTAAAAGCGTCTCACCATCCATGCCTGGTACAGTGAACATACTGGTATTTGCCACCCGAGGAGAATTTTTCCCATAAATGGTGACATCTGGCATTTTCTTAAGCAATGCTTCTTCAAAACCATCGCGTACATTCACGGTATCCGCATAATTCAAAACGCCCAATGCTGCTGCAAAGCCAGCAATACCAGGTACATTTTCAGTACCCGAACGACGGCCACGCTCCTGTCCACCGCCTAAAGCCCATGTTTCAAGGGGCACCCCACGGCGCACGGCCAAAACACCGACACCCTTCGAACCACCAATTTTATGTGCTGAAAAAGATACAAAATCAGCACCTAGCGCCGCCACATCAATCGGCAGCTTACCCAGTGCCTGCACACCATCAACCAGTATGGGAATATTTTTTTTCCTACATGCTGCTACAATGGATTCAATAGGCTGAATAATACCGCTCTCATTGTTTGCCCACATCATGCATGCCATCACAGTATGTTCATTCAATTGTGCGCAGAATGTTTCATCGTCTACACAACCGTTTCTTTCAGGGCGAACAAGATATAACTCATGCCCAAGACGTTCACACCAGTAAGCCACTGTTTGCAATACAGATGGATGCTCAATTGCGGATACAACGACTCGCCCAGGCTTCGCCAATGATAAGCAACCAAAAATAGCCATATTATTGGCTTCGGTGCCGCCTGAAGTAAATACTAATGAGGCAGGCTCCACATTCAAATAGCGAGCTATTTTATCGCGGGCATCATCCAAAAGCCGTCGTGCAGATCTGCCTGACCAATGCATACTTGATGGGTTTCCAGAGGCATGCACTGCGGCCTCCTGCATCGCCTCTAATGACGCATTTAAGGTTGGACAAGTTGCATTGTAATCAAGGTACTTGCGCAATTTCTTGTTCTCTCATAAGCACTTGCGGTAAATTTTCTTCAATAGACTTCAATTCCAATGAGCTTAGATCCACTTCTTTTTGACAAACCATTTCAATGGTTACCACATCTAAAAAGCGATAAATATGCTGTCCCAACGCATCCCACAACTGATGCGTATCGCAACGCTTTCCACGATGACATCCACGCACCGCATTCTCGCAAAGCGTGGTTCGAATCGGTTCATTAACAGCTTGAATAACATTGGCAATGGTAATTTCAGTGGCTGGGTGTGCCAACAAATAGCCACCACCAGGCCCCCGTACAGAACGCACCAAATCGCCCGCTCGCAAAGAGCGAAATAATTGTTCTAAATATGACAATGAAATAAATTGTCTTTCTGAAATAGCCGCCAGTGTAACAGGCTTGCCATCTTTACCGTTTTTATTTAAATCAACCATGGCCGACACGCCATAACGCCCTTTACTTGTTAATCGCATTGTATACTCCTACATTTAGCATAACGCAGATTTATGAATCATGCGGACTAAATAGCCGCATGGAAAAGGCGGATATTATAATCCATACTAATTTAGTCAAGTATTAGAAAATATCTTACTTCTTACCCAGACCCAATAAAAAGAATTCTGGCGATGTTTTGCGGCTTGCCGCAGGTTTGATATTTTTTATTTTTTGAAAGCTTACGCCCAACTCACGGCGAAAAGCATCATAACCTTCACCCATAAAGGTTTTCATCAAAAGGTGCCCACCTTGCCGTAAGTGATCTCTAGAAAAATGTAAGGTCATTTCATTTAAGCCAATCATACGCATTTGATCCACCAGCTTATTACCACTCATTTCTGGTGCCATATCCGATACCACAACATCAATAAGCCTACCTTGCAGCGCTTCTTGCAAAATTTCCTGCCCTTCTGGTGCGTCAAAGTCTGCCTGAATAAGGGAGACTCCCTCAATAGGTTTCAGTGCCAACAAATCAATGCCTATCACTAGACCATCAGCGCCGACATAGGGCACCAGCTCTTCACTCCAAGAGCCAGGTGCGCAGCCCAAATCTACGACCACCGAGCCTTTTTTGATGTTCAGGCTATGTTTATCAAGAATTTCAATCAGTTTAAAAGCGGCACGCGAGCGTTTCCCTTATTTTTGTGCACGTTTCACATGGGGGTCATTGGCATGACGATGGAACCACGCCGATGTTTTGCGGTCTTTTTTGCTTTTGGATTGTTTTGCCATTAATTATTCCTTCAGTTTCCAGCCAATATGCCACAAATACCACGCAGCCATGATTGATAATAGGGTCATTGCTCCAACAGCGCCGATTGCTTGCCATGGATCGCTATCACCTGTGCCAATAAATCCATGGCGAAATCCATCAATTAGATAGAAAAAGGGGTTCCACGCATTGATTGCCTGCCAAAATGGCGGGAGCTGACTAACAGAGTAAAACACACCCGATAAAAAAGTTAGAGGCATAATAATAAAATTATTGACCATCGCCATATCATCAAAGGTTTTGGACCACATGCCGCCAATCAAGCCCAAACTACCCATAATCAGACTGCCGCAAATACCATAGAATAAAATCATCCACACGTGCGCCAGTGATAAATCCGAAAACGGTAAAAGAACAAGTAAAAGAACACCGCCCACCACCAATGCACGCAATACTGCTGCCGCCAAAAAAGCAAATACCGCTTCACCTGCTGAAATGGGTGCCATCAATAAAAACACGTGCACATTCATGATTTTCCCAACAATCATAGAGCTGGATGTATTGGCAAAGGCGTTTTGCAACATGGCCATCATCATCAAGCCTGGTATCAGAAAACTAAAATAATCAACATCCAAACCAGGAACCGATCGCTCACCCATCGCATAACGAAACACAATCAAATACAAAATAGCCGTCAATGCTGGAGCAACAATGGTTTGCATTTTTACACGCAAAAAACGTCTACTTTCGCGTTGGAATAACGTCCATGTTCCGATGAAATTAAACGATCTCATCCAGTGGTACCACCCTGCTTTTCGCTTTTCTTTTCACCAGTCAGGCGCAAAAACACATCTTCAAGATCTTCTTGGCCGACAGTTACAGTCAAAGGCGAACCAAAGCATTGCCTTGCAAGCTGATAAGCTTGATCAAAATTAGAAGTCTCACCCAGTTTATTTAAAGTCAAACACAATTGACCTTGATTTATACGTGGATAAAAACCTGCCAATGCAGCCCTATCCTGACTCGATAATTGTAAAGTATGCGCATAGCGCAAATACAACGAAGATGAGGCAACATCACCCAACAACGCCTGCATTGATTGTGACGTAATCACCTTTCCTTGATCAATAATTGCCACATGATCACACAGCTCTTCAGCCTCTTCAAGATAATGGGTGGTTAAAAGAATGGTGGTTCCAGCGGCATTTAATTCACGCATAAAATCCCATAATCGTTTGCGCAACTCGACATCCACACCCGCCGTTGGTTCATCAAGAATAACCACCTTGGGGCGATGCACCAAAGCCTGCGCTACCAATAGCCGGCGGCGCATACCCCCTGATAGCTGACGGGTTATTTTGTGCGCATGCTCGGTAAGCTCCAAGCGTTCCAGTAGCTCATCCACCCAAGTATCGTCGTTCTTTTGCCCATACATACCACGGCTAAATCGGAGGATTTCACGCGGTGAAAAAAAAGGATCAAAGGCAATTTCCTGAGGAACAACACCCATGCGCCTCTTACACCATGCGCGCTCCAGAAAAAGCTCATGACCCAACAGCGAAATACTTCCCGATGAAGGACGTACAGTATCTGCCAAAATATTAATCAGCGTAGATTTTCCTGCGCCATTTGGACCAAGTAGCGCAAAAAATGAGCCTTCAGGAACCTCCAAGGATACATCCAGTAAAGCCACCTTTGTATTATTATACATTTTGCCAAGCTTATGTATTTCAAGTGCATTCATTGATTTTAAATATCCACATTACCCATAAAAAAAGCGGAGATAAACTCCGCTTTTAACAATAACAACATCATATCTAGGTCAGGCATTAATAAGCTGCAACATGCCCACAGCCACTGCCTTGCTCAGCAGGTGTGAATGACTTTCCACAACCACATGTTGATGCAGCATTGGGATTTTTAATGACAAAAGATTCACCTTGCAATGATGTTTTATAATCAATTTCTGAGCCATCAAGCATGTCCAAGCTCATTTGATCCACCAACAGTTTTACACCATAATTTTCAACGACTGTATCATTTTCTTTGATCGCATCATCAAAGGTGAACCCATACTCAAAACCAGAACAGCCGCCACCTGAAACAAACACCCTCAAATTCAAATCTTTATTATCATCTTGCGTCAATAAACCCTGAATTTTTCCAGCCGCAGCTTCTGTTAGTGTTACAGACATATATAACCTCTCTTTGACATGCGACAACACAACGATGAGGCTTTAGGCAACAATCTTCATCAGCGTTATCGGGACTTGGCTAAACATCGCCTAATGATCGCATTCTCCAATTTCTGCCAATAATTGCAAGCTTTCGCGGGTCTGCTCGGTGCTTTAAAAAATACCATACAACATCATCCATTCGAGCATTGCTATAAAATTGAACATAGCCGAAAGCACAATAATATATTAGCTTGCCAAGCTGATTGTTCAGGTTTTTTTGGGAAATTATTTTACAAAGAAGCTACAGATCAAGCCGTTACTCACAGCATTATACTAGGGGGTATTTCATGAGTGAAGTGAAGACAGAACGCAATATTAGTCGTCTCACCGCTAATACAGTTGCACTGGTTTTAGCAGGTGGAAAAGGCTCAAGACTCAAGGCTTTAACAGAATGGCGAGCCAAGCCTTCTGTGCCATTTGGTGGAAAGTTTCGTATTATTGATTTTCCACTTTCCAACTGCATCAACTCTGGCATTCGGCGCATCTCAGTTGTTACCCAGTATAAATCCCACTCATTGCAGCGCCACCTACAACGCGGCTGGAGCTTTCTTTCTGGTCAATTCGGTGAATTTTTAGAAGTTTTACCAGCCCAACAGCGGCAGGGCGAAGGATGGTATGAGGGCACTGCCGATGCTGTTTACCAAAACCTAGACATTATTCGCCATTATGACCCAGAATATATTTTAATATTGGCTGGCGATCACATTTATAAAATGGATTATGGCAAAATGATTGCAGCGCATTACGCCAATGATGCAGATATTACAGTCGGTTGCATTCCTGTTCCTTTGGATGAAGCCAGTGCTTTTGGTGTTATGGCCATTGATCGTGATGAACGCATTGTTGAGTTTGCCGAGAAGCCCGAAAATCCCAAGACCATGCCAAGCGATGACACTCAAGCTTTGGCATCCATGGGTATTTACGTTTTTTCTACAAAGTATTTGCGTGACCGTTTGGTTGAAGATGCAAAAAATCCAGATTCAACACACGATTTCGGTCATGATCTCATTCCACATGCCATTGAGCATGCCAACGCATTTGCCTTCCCTTTTGTCAATGCCAACACTGGCGGGCCAAGCTACTGGCGTGACGTCGGTACCATTGATGCTTATTGGGAAGCCAATATCAATTTGGCAGAGCTGGAGCCTGAGTTGAACATGTACGATAAAAGCTGGCCTATTTGGACAGAGCAAGAGCAGTTGGCACCTGCCAAATTTGCATTTGATAATGACGACCGCCGTGGCATGGCTGTCGACTCGCTCATTTCAGGCGGCTGCCTGATTACTGGCTCTACGGTTCGGCATTCTGTCTTGTTCTCCAATGTACGCGTGCATTCCTATTCAAACGTTGAAGATAGTGTGGTGCTTCCCGATGTGGAAATTCATCGCAATTGCCGCCTTAAGAAATGCGTGATTGATAAAGGTAGCACCATTCCTGAAGGCACTATTATTGGTGAAAACATGGAAGATGACAAAAAACGATTTGATGTCTCACCCAACGGTGTTGTACTGGTCACCCCTGAAATGTTGGGGCAAAATTTACATAGCGTTTAATCGTTATTTAACGTAAAACTATGGCAATCATCCAAAGCCCTCAGTCGACAACTGAGGGCTTTTTATTCCCTCACAAACAGGATATTTTATGAGCAACAAGCTTTCTATTGTATTTTATTGGCATATGCATCAACCCTTTTATCGTGAAGCAGATACAGGTCGTTACCACTTACCCTGGGTATACCTCCACGCCATGAAAGATTACACTGATATGGCAGAAATTCTCAATCAATTACCTGAAGCTCGCGCCGTCATCAATTATGTACCTTCACTGACTGCACAGATTGAAGATTATGCCAGTCAATTGTGTGATTTTCTCAATGGTCATAGCAAGCAGTTGGCGGATCCATTGCTTGCTTTGCTGATACATGAAACAGGTGAATATAGCAAACAGGAACAAGAAGAGTTGCTTAAAAAGTGTTTCCGTTTAAACAATGAACGCAATTTGCATCGCTACCCTGCTTACTCCCGCTTATGGAGCTTGTCCGAACATGCCCAAAGCCATGATGCCATTGAATATTTGGGTGGTTATTATTACACTGATTTGATTACTTGGTATCACTTGGGCTGGCTGGCCGAAACAGTGCGTGACCGCAATTTTGTCGCGCGTCGCCTGATTGAAAAAGGCTGCCACTTCAGTTATCAAGATCGCCGTGATTTACTCACCCTTATTGCCTCATTACTTAGTGAAATCCCTGCCACGCATCGCCGTTTGCATCAAAGTGGTAAAATCGAATTAACCACAACGCCTTATGCGCACCCCATCATGCCACTCATGCTTGATTTCAACACCGCGCGTGAGACTGTGAGTGATGCCTTGCTGCCAGAAGAGCAGTATCCAGGTGGTGAAGAACGAGCTGTTGAGCATATAAAATTGGCTCTTGAGTCCCATCAACAATGTTTTGGACACAAACCACTGGGCGTTTGGCCTGCTGAAGGCGCTGTATCCACGGCAACACTGGCACTGCTTGGCAAAGCAGGCTTCAACTGGTGTGCAACGGGTGAATCCGTATTACACCATTCTTTGGGTTATAATTTGCGCGAGCAACACCCCCAAGAGCTTTACCAACCTTGGTTGATCGGTGAAGGCGACGAACAGATCACCTGTTTTTTCAGGGATGATCACCTGTCGGATTTGATTGGTTTTGAGTATTCAAAATGGGCAACCCATGATGCCGTGAATAACTTCATGCATGAGCTTGCCGAAATCAAACATCGCACACAAGGCACAAAACAACCGATTGTTCCGATTATTATGGATGGCGAAAATGCTTGGGAACACTTCCATGCCAATGGTGTACCATTCCTTACTGAGCTTTATCAGGCCATTGCCCACCATGACGATTATGAACTCTCCACATTCAGCGACTATCTGGCAGTCAATCCAGCCAAGCAAACACTCAAAAAACTCGTCTCAGGCTCATGGGTTTATGGCAATCTATCCACTTGGATTGGCGATCAAGCCAAAACCAACGCGTGGGAACTATTGATTGCTGCGAAAAAGGTATTTGATACCCGTATTGAGCACTTAAGCCCTGAAGCCGCAACGGCAGCTAAAGAGCAGCTTCGCATCTGTGAAGGCTCTGACTGGTGTTGGTGGTTTGGTGATTACAACCCATCCGATGCGGTGCGTGATTTTGATAGCCTCTACCGACAACATCTCAAAAAACTTTATCAATTGATGGACTACAATATTCCTGAAACCCTCAATCAGGCTATTTCCCAAGGTGGGGGTGATGCTGAAGGCGGCGGCGCAATGCGTCGGGGCGGGGCAGGAAACGAATGAGCACATGCCTTGAACAGCGCCAATCGGGCGTTCTGCTACATATCACTTCGCTTCCAGGGCCTTTTAAACAGGGCGTTTTAGGGCATGAGGCTTTGGATTTTATTGATAAAATCGCCGATGCTGGCTACCGAGTGTGGCAATTTTTACCACTGGGACCCACCCATAGCCATGGCTCTCCCTACGAGTCTCTTTCATCGTCCGCTGGTAACCCTGAGCTTATTGATTTACGTATTGCAGCACAGTACGGCTGGCTAAGCGATGCTGATATCAATCATTTGATTCATGGTGAATTAACACCCGCAACAGCACGCGCCAAGGCCGCTTTGCATTTTTGGCAGGATGTGGAAAAAAAAGCCGATTTATGCGAAACTGTCAACCTATTCCGAGAAGATAACAAGGCTTGGCTGGAAGATTATGCCTTGTTTGCATCCCTTAAAATAGCCCATCAGGATCTGGCTTGGTGGCAGTGGCCAAAAGCCTTGCGTGATCGTCGAAGCAAGGCATTAAAGCAAGCATCACATACATTGCTAGCACATGTCCACCAAGTCATTTTCGAACAATTTCTATTCGCGGAACAGTGGCGCACAGTGAAAAATCATGCTGAATCTCGCGGCGTGCAATTATTCGGTGATTTACCTATTTATGTGGCGCACGACTCATCCGATGTGTGGGCCAATCGGGCGTTTTTCACGGTCAACGAAGATGGATTGTGTGATGAAGTGGCTGGCGTACCACCCGATTATTTTTCCGAAACGGGGCAACGCTGGGGAAATCCGCTGTATTTATGGGAAGCCATGCAGGACTCGAATTTTAGCTGGTGGATTGATCGTGTTCGCATACAAATGAACCGCACACATATGCTTCGTATTGATCACTTCCGTGGTCTTGAGGCCTATTGGGCCATCCCAGGGCATCGTCAAGATGGCATTGAAGGGGAATGGCGCGAGGCACTTGGCGACGGTCTGCTTCAAGCCTTGCAAAACACATTTGGACCACTTCCTCTGATTGCTGAAGATTTGGGCATGATTACCGATAAAGTTCATGCATTGCGGAAAAAATTCAAGCTGCCAGGCATGAAAGTTTTGCAATTTGCCTTTGGTGGTGATGCTGATAACCCCTACCTTCCCCATCAACATAGCAATGATATGGTCAGTTACACGGGCACCCATGATAATGATACAACGATAGGCTGGTGGGACGCGGCTTCTGAGCAGGAACGCCAGCATGTCAAAAACTATTTTGGAACACAAGCTGAAGATATGCCATGGCCGATCATTCGTGCAACACTCGCATCACCCGCTGTTTTAGGCATTATTCCTATGCAAGATTTACTCGCTTTGGATACCCTAGCTCGCTTTAATACGCCAGGAACCCTAGAAGAAAATTGGTCTTGGCGTTTGCAGGAAATACCGAATTCTGATCACAACTGCTGGTGCTATTCACGGCAGCTCAATGAACTTTACGGGCGAATCTGATGGCTAAAGTTATTGTTCCATTCACTCAAGGCGTTGAAGAAATTGAGTTTGTCGCCATTGTCGATATTTTAAGGCGGGCAGACATTGAAGTAAGTACCGCCAGTCTGGATGGTTTACCTGTTCAGGGTCGCTCCAATATCACGATCCATGCTGATTGTGATCTGCGTGAAGTCAGCCAAGCAGCATGGGATATGATTGTGCTGCCTGGTGGCCTTCCCAATGCCTACCTGCTGCGTGATGATCGCCATGTTCAAGTCATCGTTCAACGTTTACGAGAAGAAAGAAAATTCATTGCAGCAATTTGCGCAGCCCCCACGGCACTTGCTGCTTATGGCATCACTGCGGGCATGCGTGTGACTGCGTACCCTAGCTTTCAAAAAGATATGCAAACCCTGCAGCCATCCTCCATCTATGTGGATGATGCCGTGGTTGAAGATGATTTTTTAATTACCAGTCGTGGCGCAGGCACTGCGGTTGAATTTTCACTGCGCCTTGTTGCCAAACTTTGTGGAGAAAGCAAAGCCCAAGAAGTTCGACAGTCCATCATCGCCTAATTCAAGTTAAGCATGAATAACGCAGATATTGCCATTATCGGTGGCGGCCTCACGGGGCTAACAGCTGCCATACGTGCTGCTGAGCAGGGTCACCATGTTGATTTGTATGAAGCAGCACCCCAACTGGGAGGGCGTACCCGTTCATTTTTCCATCAACCTTCACAAACGTGGGTTGATCATGGACCGCATTTACTGATTGGTGTGTACGAACGAACCTTACAATTACTCCAAGAAATCGATGCGCTAAAAAATACAACATGGCAGAAGTCTTTAACACTACCACTCTGGGATGCCAAACGCGGGCATTTTGAGCTAAAAGCATCCCCTCACTTACCCTTTCCACTGGCCTTGATACATGCCGTGCAACAAATGCCAGGGCATGGTTGGGCGATGATTCCAAGCTTGCTACGTATGGCGTATAGCTTGAAAAAAAACAGCATGAAAGAAGGACAAACAAAAACCGTTGCCGAGTGGATGCAAAGCGCCAATATTCAACGCCCATTACAGCGTGATATGATCGAAGTATTGTGTTTGGGGGCGATGAACGAAGCCATGGATACAGCCGATGCAGCAAGTTTTTCCCATGTATTACAACAAGCCTTTGCCAATCATCGCAATGCCCGTCTGGGTTGGTTTACCAAACCCCTTTCACACGCCCTTATCGAACCGTTGATGCAGCGTTGTATGGCATTGGGTGTTCACATTCACACCAGCTCACGAGTTCTTTCCCTACAAAGCAACCATCAAGGCTGCACACTGACAACACGATCTGCTACAAGTACATACGAGAAAATAGTACTGGCAACGCCACCTTCCATACGCAATAAGCTTCTAAATATCCAGCAAACCATTGCAACATCACCGATTACCAATGTTCACCTGTGGTTTGAGCAAACAACCACATTATCATCACCCTTTATCGGAGGCATTGATACCTATGGTCAATGGTTTTTTGATGTATCCCATCAGTTCAATCAGAATACAGCTGATAAGCATACACTATCCCACCTATGTGCTGTGATCAGCGCCGATAAAAGCAAGCGAAGTAAGCAAGAAAAAGTTCATTTAATCATCAATGAACTACGATCGATCACAGGTGACAAGCACTTAGATGCACGCCACTACCAAATCACCACAGTACAGGCAGCAACCCATCTTGTTCGCCCTTCAATAGCCTTATTGCTACCAGATCGGCTCATTGATGCCTGTGAACAACCTGCTCTAGGCGAACTGCCGGCTACTATTGAATCCGCCATTGTGCGTGGCGAACAAGCTGCAATAAAAATTTCAGACAACTGAATTTAACCTGAAAAAAAGGGGACGCTACCCTTTGAAAAAAGAAAAAAAAGGGGACGCTACCCTTTAAATCATAAATTGATGTGTTAATGTTCCACCATGCCTAGATTATCACGAAGTGTATTTGAGAATATCCCCCACCATATTACCCAACGAGGAAACAGACGAGAAGATGTCTTTTTTACCGA
>JAUZQT010000014.1 GCA_030950825.1 Mariprofundaceae bacterium
ATTTGGCTGTAGTTAATACGTAATCAGGAAATACTTTGTTTTATAAACAGATGTGGCAAACTATCAGCAGCGGCGAACCCTGGAGTTCAGTTGTGATCGAAAAGCGTAAAAATGGTACGTTTTATCCCGCTATGTTGTCCATCGCTCCTATTATGGATGATAGTGGGGAAATCACTAATTATGTTGGTTATCACCAAGATATAACCGAACAGCAGAATATGGAAAAACAGTTTCGTCAGGCTCAGAAAAGGGAGGCGATAGGCACTCTGGTTGGTGGCATTGCTCATGACTTCAAACAATTCGGCTACATTAGTGCAATTGCCTGCCGATAGATAAGTAGGCTTGCCAATAAGGAGCCTATACTATGCAAAAAAGAGCTTATTCCTACATTCGATTTTCTACACCTCAACAACTGAAAGGTGACAGCTTACGTCGTCAGCTTGAAAATAGTCGGGTGTATGCAGAAGAACATAACCTGATACTGGACGATTCACTTCGAGATATTGGCGTGAGTGCATATAAAGGCAAAAATGCTACTGAAGGCGCTCTGAACGACTTTATTGAACTGGTTAAGGCTGGTCGTATTGAAAAAGGTTCCGTACTGATTCTGGAGAGCCTTGATCGATTATCTCGCCAACAGGTATTCACCGCCTTGGTACTCTTCTCTTCTCTGCTGTCAGCAGGTGTTGAAATCGTTACCTTAGCCGATGGTCAACACTACACCGCAGAAAGCATCAACGACGTTGGCCAGCTTATGTTCAGCTTGATGTCTATGTGCAGAAGCCACGAAGAGTCGGCATTAAAAGCCAAGCGCTTGTCTGCCAGTTGGGAGAACAGGCGTAGGCTTGCTGCCGATTCCAAACGTCCCATGACTGGCCAGTGTCCAAGGTGGTTACGCGTTTCCGAAGATAAAAGCTGCTTTGAAGTCATTGAAGGGCGAGCAGAAATCATCCGTGGTATTTTTGACCAGAGCATTGCAGGCACTGGTCAGCGCAAGATTGCAGCTAGTTTGAATGAGCGTGGTATTCTAACGTTCAATGGCGGTGAAATGTGGCATCCATCCTATATAGCCAAAATTATCCGCAGCAAATCGGTTATTGGTGAATACCAACCAAAACAGAAAGGTGAACCTGTTGGTGAAGCTATCTCAGATTACTATCCAGCCATTGTAAGCGAGAACATTTTTGATAAAGCACAGGCTGCAAGGATAAGCAGAATGAACCCTTCATCAGCAGGCCGAAAGGGTGAAAAGTTTTCCAACCTATTTTCAGGTCTGTGTAAGTGTCTGGAGTGTGATTCTACCTTTCGCATGATTAAAAATGGGCGTTCGCACATGTTTCGCTGTAACAACAATTACATGGATAATGGGTGTACATGTACGAAGCGCTGGCGCTATCACGATATTGAGAATGCAGCGCTACTTGTGATTAGTGAGAAGATTGACTGGTTCAGTGCTCTTGGGGGGCATACCAACAGCAAGCAGAAACTAGAATCCGAAATCGCCATACTGAATGCAAAGCTATCTGACGCTGAAAAGCAGGTTGGCCGCTTTGCTGACCTTTTCAGCATGGCTGATGATGCAATAATGACGGATGCTCGAAGCAGGTATGTGAAATCGATGCAGTCCGCTGATGGTTTTCGTCATGATATCGAGATGAAGGAAGCAGAGCTTCGCACCTTCACACCGGTACAACATAACGTAGAGAGGCTGAACCGGATTATCTTTGAACTTGGTTCAGAGACTGATGTGCACAAGTTATATGAACTGCGTGCACAGATTAATGGAATATTCCGTGATGCTGGGCTGAAGCTCTATTTCAATGAGCACGGTGTGTTCTTCTATGTGAAGAGTACGAAGCAGAAAGGCATTGTTCTTACAGATGAACATCAGGAAATTCTTTCCATGGGTGCTGAACTGGAAATGCTCCAACGCTCTTTCAAAGGCCTGAATGAATATGTTGATGAGGTAAGAGCTTTGTCATGATTTCCTTTGTGCACAGGGTGTGCACAGGCATCAATAAGTGCATTTAAAGCATGTTCCAAAAACGGATGAATTAGACTAGATGTTTGTGATGGGTATTAGTATAGATTGTAATTTAGCTATTTTGTATGATGGAATGGACAGCTATGGCCAATGCCAAATTCACAATGCTTTAAATACTCAATTTTATCACCACTTAGATGTTTTGTTTCACAGGCAGCAAGGATATTAATCATCGAGATTAATTTTTCAGGCTTATAAGGTTTATCAAGCGTGTAGCAAAGCTGGCTAGCTGCACGCTTATGATGTTCAGCATCGGCATAGCCAGTGATAAGAACTATTTTTTGAAAGGGATAATGCTTACGGATTTCAAGTGCAAGGTCATAGCCATGAATGCCTGGCATAGTGACATCACTCAATACAGCAATGGGTTTTCCGTACTTGGATGAGTTGAGGTACTTCAGGTATTGATTACCTGATTCGAAACAATGACAACTATAACCAGCATCAGAGATCATGGAATCAAGAAGCTCACGTAGCATTGGGTCATCATCAATAACATGGAACATATTTTCTTTATCGGTAGCAATGTAGAGGCCATTAATTGAATTTAGGGGTTTAAAATGCCGATAATCGATCTACCATTGATAATTAGTGTTACATTTTAGGGGGATATGGGCTAGTTGCAGGTGCTGATATTATTAAGGTTTAAAATTTATAGCTGAAGTTTCACCGTTCTCGGGTGTTGCAACGTATAAGAAAAACGCATTAAATCGGGGTTTGCTAGAAACAACGCAAAACCGCCATTAAATAATCGATTTGATGGAAATGGTTACTTTCTCTTATCTCAAAAGGGTGAAACTTCAGTTTATAGTTATCTGCAAAAAATAACAACGCTAAGAAACCCTTAAATATTCTGCTATAATAACTAAAACTTCTTGGAAGGTGTGTGTGTGAACGAGCGACTAGCGAAGAAATTAGTTTTACCAGGAGGGATTCTTCTTATATTTTTAACATTAATTTTGATTGATATCTTAGGTTAATGATTACCAGTAAGAAGCATCATACAATCAATCACTATTACCTAAAAAAACATACGTGCTATAATTGGCCAAAGCGCTGGGCTATACAATGGCGGCCTGGCGCTTTTCCCCAGCCACCGCTGAAAAAGAAGACGATGAAAGAAACCACACAATAATAACTGTTATCAGATTGTGATGCGTGTGCACGCAGCGTTGGTGATATCACGATATTGAGAACGAGATACTACTCTGATTAGTGAATACATTGATTGGTTCGGTAGCCTTGGTGGTCAGACCAATAGCAAGCCGCAGCTTGATGTGAAATATTATTGAATGCCAAGTTGTCTGATACTTTAAGTCTGGCAGATGATGAGTGATACTCGAAACAGGTATGTGAAGGCGATGCAGTCCGCTGATTGGTTTCGTCATGATATTAAGCTAAAGGAAGCAGAAATGCATTGCTCTCACAGAAAAGAATCAGAAAACCCTTTGAATTGGGAGTACTCCAGCGTTATCTCAAAGGCATGGATGAATATATTGATGAGGTATGATTCATCTATAGTGCACAAGGTGTGCACAGTAAATATTTTAAATTTTGTAATTCTGGTACTATTTATGCTACAAATTTAAAAATTGATTATCTATCAGGGGAGTGGTTGTGGACGAGCGAGTATGAGATTAACAATTTTACTTCTATTAGTGATTAGCATGAATACATCAGCTTATGCATCGAGTACAAAACGCTGTCTATATATCAATTCCTATCACGTTGGATATGCATGGAGTGATAAAATTGAATCAGCCGTCAAAACCGTACTATCAGGGCACTGCGAACTGACTGTTTTTCGTATGGACAGCAAACGTAATACCTCACCAGTATTTATCCAACAGAAGGCACTTGAGGCTAAAGCGCTTATTGAAACGTTCAAGCCAGATGTAGTTATTGCTTCAGATGACAATGCTTCAAAATATCTAATTGCTCCTTACTACAAAGATGCAGATATGCCGTTTGTATTTTGTGGTATCAATTGGACTGCCAAGCCATATGCATACCCCTATGCCAATGCCACAGGTATGATTGAAGTATCAGCCATCAAAACGCTATTAATTAAATCTCGTGATATTATTGGAGGTGTGAAAACTGTAGCCTTTATTGGTGCAAAAGGGATTCGTACGGATGAAAAGGAATTCGAATGGATGGCAAAAGTTTATGCCCGTGAGGGCGTTGTCGTCAGAGCCTTATATGCTGCTGATATGGTTGAGTGGGAACAGGCTTACCTAACGGCACAGGACAGCGACCTGATTGTACTGAATAATTATGCTGGCATAAAAAAATGGGACAAACAAAGAGCAGTCAAATTTGCCACTCAACATGCAGGTAAATTGACAGTATCAACGTATGATTTTATGACCCCCTATACTATGCTGGCTATGACTAAGGTTGCCGAAGAGCAGGGAGAGTGGGCAGCGAAAGTGGCCATACGTATATTGCAAGGAAAATCAGTGGCATCAATTCCTGTGGTAGCCAACCGGCGCTTTAATGTATTTGTGAACTTCCCCATCTTAAACCAGACTGATATTCACTTGCCCGAAGCCATTCTATTCAAAGCAATAAAAGTTAAA
>JAUZQT010000140.1 GCA_030950825.1 Mariprofundaceae bacterium
TTTGAATTCATAATGAGTGGTTGCAATGTGCGGTATTACCGTTTGCACGGGGAGTACCAAGCATCCTTTATGCAGTGACAGAGACGCAACTGCAGCTACTTACTTTCATTGAAAAGAAGTACAATAATCGTAACTATTCAGATTACTGCTGATTTGCTCGATAGCAGCGTTAGAAAATACTCATTTGCAGGAGCAAACTGCGTTTTTCTGCCTTGCTATCGAACAAATCAGCAGTAATCTGAATAGTTACCAATAATCTACCAATTCGGGGTAAGCTACGGAAGTCTTACTTTTATAGAGTTAAACTACTGGGCAATGGGAAAAGACATGGATAAAATATTAATTCTCGATTTTGGTTCGCAATATACCCAGTTGATTGCGCGACGTGTGCGCGAAGCAAAAGTATTCAGTGAGTTGCATCCTTGGGATATGGGTGATGATGCGATTCGTGCGTTTGCACCATCGGGTATTATTCTCTCTGGTGGCCCAAATTCGGTGTATGAACATGAAACACCCAAAGCACCAGCCATTGTATTTGAATTGGGTGTGCCTGTACTCGGCATTTGTTATGGTATGCAGACGATGGCTGAGCAATTGGGCGGCCGTGTTGAAACTGGGAACGTGCGTGAATTTGGTTATGCTGAAGTGTTAAGCAGCGGAGATTCACCTTTGTTGCATGGCCTTGGTGATAATGATCAGGATAAAGCGGATGGTCGCTTGGATGTATGGATGTCGCATGGTGACAAAGTGGCATCATTGCCCGATGGCTTTCGTGTATTGTGTAGCAATGATTCAACACCGATTGCTGGCATGGCAGATGAAACACGGCATTTTTATGCCTTACAATTTCACCCAGAAGTCACCCATACCAAGCAAGGCAAGGCGATATTAAATCGTTTTGTGCATGATGTTTGTGGCTGTGGTGATTCATGGACCATGCCGAATTATATTGATGAAGCGGTAGCCCACATTCGTGAGCTAGTAGGCGCGGAAGAAGTGATTCTTGGTTTATCTGGCGGAGTTGATTCATCGGTTGCGGCAGCATTGTTGCACCGAGCGATTGGTAAACAATTAACCTGTGTGTTCGTGGATAATGGTTTGTTGCGCTTGAATGAAGGTGTGGAGGTGATGAAAACCTTTTCCGATCACTTGGGTGTAAAAGTGGTTCATGTGGACGCATCAGATGTTTTTCTTGGGCATTTGACAGGGGTGACTGATCCTGAAGCCAAACGTAAAATCATTGGTCGTGAGTTTGTTGAGGTGTTTCAACAGGAATCAGCCAAATTGCCGCAAGCCAAGTGGTTGGCGCAAGGTACGATTTATCCTGATGTGATTGAATCAGCAGGCGGTAAAAATGGTAAGGCAAAAACCATTAAAAGCCACCATAATGTGGGCGGATTGCCAGATACATTGCATTTGAAATTATTGGAACCATTGCGTGAATTGTTTAAAGATGAAGTGCGTGAATTGGGTGTGGCTTTGGGCTTGGTTCCCGAGATGGTCTATCGCCATCCATTCCCAGGTCCTGGTTTAGGTGTCCGCATTCTGGGTGAAGTGAAAAAAGAATATGCCGATTTGCTGCGCCGTGCTGATGCAATTTTTATTGAAGAGTTACGTGCCTCTGGTTGGTATGAAAAAACATCACAGGCCTTTGTGGTATTTTTGCCTGTTAAATCGGTCGGAGTGATGGGTGATGGACGAACGTATGAATGGGTGGTTGCATTACGCGCTGTTCAAACGCAGGATTTCATGACTGCGCATTGGGCGGAGTTGCCGCATGCCTTGCTGGCTAAGGTATCCAATCGCATTATTAATGAAGTGCGCGGTATTAATCGCGTGGTTTATGATGTGTCAGGCAAACCGCCTGCAACCATTGAGTGGGAATGATTGCGCAACAAAATAGTAAAAAGTGAATAGGAGTATATACCATGAAAAAACGTATGATCGCGGCTGTAGCAATTGCTATGATGGCCACAGCTTGTTCAGATGATAAAGTCAAAGAGCATGTTGCAATACCTGCAGCTGAAGTAGCGCCAATTAGTGCGCCGTTGAGTAGTGAAATATCAAAAGTGAGCTATGCCATTGGATTGGATGTTGCCAACTCATTGAAAAACTTGGGAGCAGATATTGATCGCGCAGCATTTTTAGAAGCCTTTAATGCGCAGTTGGATGGTGCAAAGGCACGTTTGACTGCAGAAGAAGCAGCCAAGGCCAAGCAGGAGTTTTTCCAAAAACGCGCAGCCAAACAAGCCGAAGAGCGCAAGGCTTCAGGTGAGAAGAGCAAGGCAGAGGGTGAGGTTTTCTTGGCTGAAAACGGTAAAAAAGACGGTATAATCACAACGGATAGTGGTTTGCAATATGAAGTATTGAAAATGGGTGATGGCAAAAAGCCTGTTGCAACGGATAAAGTAAAAGTCCATTACCGTGGAACTTTATTGAATGGAACTGAGTTTGATTCATCCTACAAGCGCGGTCAGCCTATTTCTTTCCCATTAAATGGTGTGATTAAGGGTTGGACTGAGGGCGTGCAGTTGATGCCAACTGGCTCAAAATTCAAGTTCTACATTCCATCTGAATTGGCTTATGGTGAAAAGGGTGCTGGTACGGCCATTCCAGGAAATGCAACTTTAATTTTTGAAGTGGAACTACTGGCTATTGAAACAGAAAAACCTGCAGAAGCGAAGCCTGCTACAAAATAAGGAGCGTGCATAAAATAAGTTAGGCAAGTTGGCGCAGGATTTTTGTTCAGCATCAAGGCGTAGAAATTGTTGCATAGCCTTCTCTATGGAGCGGTTTCTACAACGCTGATGCTGGGCGAAAAGACAAGTCAAGTTGCTGAAGTTATTTTGTGCATGTTCCTAGAATGAATGCTTGATGGGTCATAAGGGGAGGGCTGCTGCCCTCCCTTTTTTGAAGTGACTTGGGTTTATATATTTGAGTAACGACGCTGGAGTAAGTCATGTTTGATCGTTTAAGTGAAAAAATAGGCGGTATTGCCAATAAATTACGCGGTGTTGCGCGTATTACCGAATCCGATCTTGATACCACATTGCGTGAGATGCGCATGGCACTGTTAGAAGCGGATGTGGCATTGCCAGTGGTGCGTCATTTGATGGCCGAGGCGCGGGAACGCGCTTTGGGAGAAGACGTTGCCAAGAGCTTGAATCCTGGCCAGGTCATTGTGAAAATTCTGCATGATGTTCTAGCTGATGTATTGGGTGGGCAACGTCGTGACTTGGAACTGTCTAAAATTCCATCGGTTATTTTATTATGTGGTTTGCAAGGAGCAGGTAAAACAACCACGGCTGGTAAATTGGCGCGTTTACTCGTATCGCAAGGCAAAAAGGTTGCTTTAACCAGTGTTGATGCGACACGCCCAGCAGCGCGTGAGCAGTTGCAGATTTTGGCAGGACAGGTGGATGTTCCGTATCTGCATGGTGATGGTAATTCTGCTACGAGTATGGCTAAGTCCGCTTTGCAGTTGGCACGTACAGGTGGTCATCATATTCTGATTCTTGATACTGCGGGTCGTCAAGTTGTAGATGATACGCTGATGGATGAAATTAAGTCGGTTGCAGAAGCGGTGCAGGCGACAGAGCGATTATTGGTGCTGGATTCAATGACTGGGCAAACAGCCTTGCAGATTGCCGAGCAATTTCATGCAACGGTTCATCTTTCGGGTTGTGTATTAACCAAAACAGATGCTGATGTGCGTGGTGGTGCGGCATTGTCTGTGGCGCATAGTACAGGTGTTGCCATTCGTTATGTTGGTACGGGTGAAAAGATTGATGCCTTTGAACTATTTGATCCACGGCGTATGGCTGGTCGCATTCTTGGACAGGGTGATGTTGTTGGTCTGGTTGAAAAAATTCAGGCAAATGTCGATCAGGCAAGCGCAGAAAATCTGGCTCAAAAGGTTAAAAAAGGTGGTTTTGACCTCATGGATTTTGCCGAGCAGTTGGGGCAAATGCAGAATATGGGTGGTATGGCGAGCATGTTGAAAATGTTGCCTGGTGTAAAGCTACCGCAAGAGGCCATGGATCAGGTCGATGAAAAACCGATGAAACGCATGCAGGCGATGGTTTATTCGATGACTGCCAAAGAGCGACAGTATCCACGGTTGATCAATGGTAGTCGCAAGAAACGTATTGCCATGGGCTCTGGAACTAATGTTCCTGAATTGAATAAAATGCTCAAACAATTTGCTCAAATGCAAAAAATGATGAAGCGCATGAAGGGTGGAAAAGGCAAGCGTATGATGTCTCAAATGATGGGGCAATTTGGCGGTATGGGTGGCGGAGGTATGGGCGGCATGCCTAGAATGTAAAAGCATGCAAGTTAGCTATTGCTCATGAATAATGCGGCTTTATAGGCCATCATAATTGGATGTTTTTTCCCGCAGCCCTTATGCCTGATCAAGTCTCCGATCAGTATAGACCTTCCAAATCCCCCAAGCATTAATTGCGATCCAAGATATTTCGAGGAAAACAAAACCCATATTATGATAAATAAGGGCAACAAAGAGCAGTGCAATACCACCCAATAAACTCAGTGAAAAATACACCAGTTTTTTTTCTGGTTGAGATACTGTCAAATAATATGCAATCAATATCACAATGGATCCCAATAAGCTTAAAATTTGTTCCGGTGATGTCAGGTTCCATGTATAATCATTCATGCATCAAGGCTATCAGTTTTGGCATTTTCTCCAAAGCAGCTAAACGGCCACGCTCAATTTCCTGTTCAGGATTGGAAAAGTCATTCCACTGCCGAAATCCAACCAATGGCTCGATCAATATATCTGCGAATTCTTTTTTATACTGACGCAAATACAAAGCCTTCACACTGTTTGCCCAATCCAACATACCAATAACGTGTTGCGGCTTATCAATTTCACTGGGGCGTGCGCCAACATTCACAGCTACCACCAATTGCCCAGACTTGGCAATCATACGCGCTTCTTTGGCTGGCAATTCACTGGATAAGGCACCATCAACATAATGCTCGCCATTTATTTCCAAAGGGTTAAAAACACCAGGAATTGCCATGCTTGCAGCAATTGAGCGTGATAAATCGCCCTTTGAAAAAATATGACACTCGCCACACGGAAACGTTACAGCAGTGATATATAAGGGGATTGTTATATCAGAGAAATTACGCCCATTGCACAATACATCGGCCAATTTTACCAAATAATTGACATCGGCAACAGCAATGCCACGTGCCGCTCGTGTAAACCACACCGATTGCCGTGCAACAGCCGCAAGGCGTGAGAGCCAATTATGATTGGTATCATCGTTATCGGCAAAGTCAGGCAGTTGCAATGATCCCAATTCGTTTGAATTTAAAAAACTCAAAACCCGACTTTTTAACACCGCAGCATCAGGTTCAAGCGCATAGATTGCACCAAATAAAGCACCAATGCTTGTGCCAACAATGGCATCGGGCTTAAGCCCATGCTCTTCTAATACTTGCAACACGCCCAAGTGTGCAAGCCCTCTGCCTCCGCCACCACCAAGGGCAAGCACAAAGCCTCGTGGTTGTTTTTTGGACTGCCAATATTTCCACCAAACCATAGTTACTCCAGTAGCGTAGCCGCTTCTTTCAACTTAGCACAAAGCGAGACCACCTCTTGGGTCGTTAAACATGAATCTTGCTTACCTTCGATAAAAAACACGTCCACGACACGCTCGCCAAAGGATGTAATGGCAGCACCATGCAATGAAAAGCCGGATTCATCAATAATCCATGCCAAACGAGCCAATAGTGCTGGCTGGTCACTGGCCGTAACTTCAATGGCTGTCTGGTGTGTGGATGCCAGCCTTAACTCACGCACACGCACAGGAACTTGGCGCATTAACATATTTATTTTTGCTGCTGGCAAGGTTGGAATGGCCTGTTTTTTACAACCATCTTGCAGTACACATTGAAGTCGACTTTTTAATCGTGATAGATCCGAATCGATGCTCAGGGGTTGTCCTTCCATATTCTGGACATGAAAAACATCCAAAATACGCCCATCCTTTAAATTAAATGCTTGAGCCGCCAAAATATTAATATGCTTCACAGCCATAGCCGTAGTTAATGCCGCAAATAAACGATCCTGCTCTTTTGCCAACACCATGACGACAGTTTCACAGCCCGTTGTATCAACATACAAAGCGATGCCATCGTTGACACCAGAATCTACAAGGAGCTTACCCAATGGGTAAAGCTGACGTGGCGGAAAGTGCATAATGCAACGCCATGGTAAGTCATTAAAGGCTTGTTCTAAATGCATGCGTTCAACTTCGGGGGCACGAATAAGGCTACTTTCTACACGTGTTTTTACGCGCTCAGACAAACGATCTTGTAATGTTTCCTGTTTTTCACCGCCCGGCATCAATGCCCGCGCAGTGGCATGATATAACTCACTTAACAAGCTGCCTTTCCAATCGTTCCAGACATTGGGCCCGACAGCCGCAATATCCGCAACAGTGAGCAAGAAAAGATAATTCAACCGCTCAATATCAACTACTTTTTCAGCAAATTGAGTAATCACTTCGGTATCGGATAAATCAAATCGTTGTGATGTTACTGCCATGCTTAAGTGTTTGCGAACCAGCCATGCTACAAGCTCCGTTGCATCACGGTTCAAACCAATACTTTGGCAAAATGCATGTGCTAGAACTTCACCATTCTCCGAGTGATCGCCCGGCATACCTTTGGCAATATCATGAAAAATGAGTGCCAAGTAGAGTAATTCTGGGCGACTTATTTTGTGCCATACCTGATGCGCTAAAGGCAGGCGCATATCATGGTCACCATGGAAAAAGTTTCGCGCTTCACCAACGGCGCGCAAGGTGTGCTCATCCACTGTATAGGCATGGTAACGGTTGAATTGGCCTAAACCTACCACATCACGAAAACGTGGAATAAAACGACCCAATACCCCAGTATCATTCATCATTTTCAAGGCTGATGCGACATTTCTTCGATCCCGCAATATTTGCAAAAAAGCGGCGTGCGTTTTCGGATTAGTTCGAAAAGTGTCGTCAATCAATGTGACATCGGCACGAATTTGTCGTAAGGCTGCACTGGAAAGGTGGCGTTTATCCAACTGTGCCACATGGAAAATACGCAACAGACGTAGTGGGTCTTCTTGAAACACCTGTGCATGCTGAATACCGACACGTTGGCCTTCAAGCGTGAATCCATCATCAATATTACGCTCAAATGAGAAATATTGTGGATGTAATAACTCTTGAAAATGCATTAATAATAGGCCTGAAACACGTGCAATACGCCCTGCATGGCGGAAATAATCAATCATAAATAGCTCAACGGAAGGGCGATTTTTACTGCCAATATAGCCCATGCTCTCAGCCAGCGTGGCCTGTTGCTCAAACCCTAAACGATCCGTAGGGCGCTTCATTTCCAAATGCAATGCAGTTCGACAACGCCATAGAAAATCTTGGGCTGTGCATAAATGATTATATTCTACTTCTGACAAGGCATTGGCCGTGACCAAATCATCACAACAATCTGTGCCATACCAAGCCTTTGCCATCCAGAAAACAGACTGCACATCACGCAAACCACCCTTGCACTCTTTGATATCGGGCTCCATCAAAAAGGCAGTATTGCCCGTCCGTTTGTGGCGCATTTCCAGCTCTAAAAGCTTGGCTTCAACAAAATCTTTTCGTTTGCGTTTAAAAAAAACAGCTAGTTTTTCTTGCATATCATCGAAATATTGTGATTCACCATGAAGAAGGCGCGCCTCTAAAGCTGCTGTGGCTGAGTTCCAGTCTTCTTTAACATGGTCGAGTGTCTCTTTAACAGAGCGCACTGCATAACCAATTTTTGCCCCCAAATCCCATAAAGCATACAAAAATATCTCAAGTTCTTGCTTGCATTGCTCATCCATCTCATCGGCAACGAGAAACCATATATCCCAGTCTGACTGAGGTGCCAATTCGCCGCGCCCGTAGCCACCCACAGCAATCAAATCAACAAGCAAACAGGCATGCGGTGCTTTTTCCTGCCATAATTGTACCAGCAATTGATCCACACGTGCGCACATATCATGCACCAGAACTTCACCAGATGCGCCGTTACCCAATTGCTTTGCAATATCGATATAAAATGCTTTCAATGGTGTTTCTATTGCTTGCTTGCCCACTTAGCCCTCCAGATTTTTTTTTAGTTTATCCAACAATACCAATGCATCCATTGGCCGAAGTTCATTAATATTTACTGCCAATAAGGAAGCCTCCAAGGTATGTAAACGTGTGGTTTCTGCCTCTTGTTTACGGCGCTCAGCTTCAGCGAATAGCCCCAGTTGAGCCTGATTGGGGTGATTCTGTAATGTTGCTGCATGTTCCAAACGGTGCAAATGCTCCCGTGCGCGTTTGACCACAGTTGGTGGTAAACCTGCTAATTGTGCGACAGCCACGCCATAGGATTGATCAGCGGCCTTCTCCACCACCTTATGCATGAAAATAACTTCTCCATTCCACTCACGCACAGTGACTGAGGTATTGAATGCTTGTTGGTAATCATCGGGTAAATCTGTCAATTCATGGTAGTGCGTGGCAAATAGGCTTAATACCGAGTCTGCCTCAATCAATTGTTCAGCAACAGCCCAGGCAATGGCCAAACCATCCCAAGTACTGGTTCCACGCCCAATTTCATCAACAATCACCAAAGATCGGGGCTCCAATTGATTTAAAATGGTGGCAGTTTCCATCATTTCAACCATAAAAGTTGAGCGCCCACTGGCCAGCTCATCCCCAGCGCCTACACGTGTGAATAAACGACTTGTCAATGGTATCTTAGCTTCATCTGCTGGCACGAAACACCCTGTATGCGCTAGCCAAACAATCCATGCGACTTGTCGCATATAGGTTGATTTACCGCCCATATTGGGGCCTGTTAGCAACATAAAACGTCGTGATTTTCCATGCATATATGTATTGTTGGCGACAAAATTTTCATCGCGTAAACAGTGCTCCACAACTGGGTGTCGCCCAGCTTCAATGTTCAAGTGGTGGCCTGTATGAACATCAGGTCGAACATAACGGTTCTGCACAGCGATATGGGCAAAACATACCAGCACATCCAAACAAGCAACTGCCGCGGCCGCTGATTGAATCTGTGCAGCAAGCTCCCCAATGCATTGTCGCAATTGTTCAATCAATTCATTTTCTTTGTTTAACGCAGCATCTTTGGCACCTAAAATTTCTTCTTCAAAGCTATGTAACTCATCGGTAATAAAACGCTCTGCGTTTACGAGCGTTTGTTTGCGAACATAATCTGGCGGCGCATTGGCAGCTTGTACCTTGGAGATTTCAATGAAGTAACCGAAGATTTTATTGTATTTTACACGCAAGTTTTGCATGCCCGTTCGCTCACGCTCTTTTGCTTCATAATCACGAAGCCAATCGCCTGCATCTTTTGCTAAAGCACGCAAACGATCCAGCTTTTCATCAAAATCACACTGAATGACATTACCACCATGAAATACGGCAGGCGGTGTCGATTCAATAGCGCGATCCAAACGTTCCGCCAAAGCCTCTAAGCCTTGTAAAGCAGGCCTTATATCTGAGAATATGCCTTCTCGATCCCCCAATGTTTGCAATAAGCTGGGCAACGCCAACATAGAGTCAGCGAGGCCACGGAAATCACGTGGGGCAGCACGGTTTAGAACAATGCGGGTAAGCATTCGTTCCATATCACGAATATGTGCCAGTTTATCACGCAATGCCAAGCGGGTTTGCATATCATCCACGAGGCTTTGTACAGCCTGTTGACGCTTGCCAATCAATACTGTATCGAGCAAAGGATAGTCAATCCATTGGCGCAATAGACGTGCCCCCATGGGTGTACAGCTTTGATCCAACACATGCATCACGCCTGCTTTTACATCACCACTGAGTGATGCGTACACTTCGAGATTGCGCCGTGAACGTGCATCAATCTGCATACCGATCTGCTGCTCTTTAAATACGGGTAATTGCAAATAAGGTAAGGCGCATTTTTGGGTTTGCTCTAAGTAGACCAGTACCGCCCCAATAGCCGCAGCCAGCACGCCATGTTGGCTCAGGTTCAAGGCATGCAAGTCAGTCACACCAAAACGTTGTTGCAATTGTTCTTTCATCACATCAGCGGAAAAGCTCCAATCGCCAGGCCTGTAGATTTGAAAGTCAGGCAAATGTTCGTTTTTACTATGCAATAGTATCTCAGCAGGACGCAGCACTGCCAGATTCTCGTGCAAACGTGCAGTGCCGACACCTTCCAGCAGCTTCCATATACCAGATGCCAAATCCAATGAAGCAATTCCCCACTTCTCTGATTGGCAGTAAACAGCCAATAATGGCGCAGCCTGCTCTTGTGCCAACAACTCTGATTCGGTGATGGTGCCTGGTGTGACCACACGTACAACTTCACGACGCACAGGGCCCTTCTTGCCATCAGGCGCTTCCATTTGATCGCAGATGGCAACCCGTATGCCTGCAGCAACCAGTTTTGCTAAATAGTTTTCAGCTTGATGCCAAGGCACACCAGACATAGGAATATCTGCACCATTTGCTTTGCCGCGTTTGGTCAGCGTAATATCCAGTATCTTCGATGCTTCAACGGCATCGTCAAAAAACATTTCATAAAAATCGCCCATACGATAAAAAAGAAGGCAATCAGCATATTCAGCTTTAATGCCTAAATACTGTTGCATCATAGGGGTATGCTTTGAGGGGGTGGGAGTGGTGGTTTTGGTTGAGTCAGATGAAGAGTTGGGCATGGGCAAAGATTAACATTTTAGCACCTCTAAGACACCAGCTAGACCACATGGCGCATGAATCGACGTGGTTGATTGCGTAGAGCGGAGGCTCTAATCAATCCAAAACCTGAATCAGTGATTCACACGCCTTTTTGGCATCATCAAAGATCATCATGGTTTTATCCATGTAGAAAAGGTCATTATCAAGGCCTGCATAACCTACTGACAAAGAACGTTTAATGATAAGCACATGCGCCGATTTGCTTACGTCCAAAATTGGCATGCCATAAATTGGGCTCGTTGGATCTGTTTTAGCGGATGGGTTGGTCACATCATTGGCACCAATCACAAGAACCACATCAGTATCTGAAAATTCTGGATTTATCTCATCCATTTCATGTACAATATCATAAGGCACATCGGCTTCGGCCAGCAGTACATTCATATGCCCAGGCATACGACCAGCCACAGGGTGAATAGCAAACTTCACTTGTACTCCCTGCCCCATCAAAATATCAACAACTTCCTTCAAGGCATGCTGTGCACGTGCCACTGCCAAGCCATAACCAGGCACAATCACCACACTGCGTGCATTTTTGAGCAAAAAGGCGGCATCTTCTGCCGCACCCGATTTGAAAGGTCGATCAGTGCGAGTGCCAGCAGCAGATGCCGTAGGTGTATCACCACCGAATCCGCCAAGCAACACATTGAATAAGGAGCGGTTCATGGCTTTACACATAATATAAGAGAGAATAGCACCCGATGAACCCACTAAAGCACCAGCAATAATCAACATATTATTGCCCAAGGTAAAACCAATGCCAGCAGCTGCCCAGCCTGAATAGGAGTTCAACATGGATACAATCACAGGCATATCCGCACCACCAATTGGAATAATCAACAAGACACCCAATAACATGGCAATGCCCAACATAATCAGAAATGGTGTCCACGACGGTTCGATACAGAACATCACACCAGCACCAATCATCACAATGCCCAACAATAGATTGAGCAAGTGTTGGCCAGTAAAAGTAACGGAGCTTCCTGATAGTGTGCCGTGTAGCTTGCCAAAGGAAATCAATGATGCGGTTAAGGTAATAGCTCCGATAAATGTACCTAAAAACAACTCAATGCGGCTGGCAACATGCAAACTACCGCTGGCATCAGCAATACCATAACCGACGGGATTGGCAAAAGCAGATACAGCAATGAGAACAGCGGCCAAACCCACCAAAGCGTGCATAAATGCGACGGTTTGTGGCATATGTGTCATGGGCACTTTCTTTGCTGTAATCGCACCAATCAAGCCGCCCACGGCAATGGCTGTAAAAATCCATGCATAATTTTGTACAGTGCTTAATTGCAAGGTCACAACAACGGCAATAAACAAACCTACCATGCCAAATGTATTACCACGGCGTGATGATTCAGGTGATGACAAGCCTTTCAATGCCAAAATAATCAATACTGATGCGACCAAATAGGCCAATACCACCATATTTGCGGATAACATAACTTCCCCTTTTTTGTCTCTACCTTTCTACTTTTGCTTTTATGAACGCTTCTTGAACATGGCAAGCATGCGTTGTGTCACCATAAATCCACCAAAAATATTCACTGCTGCCAAAGCCACAGCAATCAATCCGAGCACTGTTGCCAAGTTCATTTCAGGTGGCCCGCCTGCAATAATTGCGCCAACAATCACAATGCTGGAAATCGCATTGGTCACGCTCATTAAGGGCGTATGCAAAGCGGGCGTTACATTCCAAACAACATGATAACCCACAAAAATGGCTAAAACAAACACCGAAAAAGACATAACAAAAGGGTCGGAACTTTGTTCAAGCAACGGCCCTGCCTGCGCAACTCCATGAGCGGCCTGATCTACAACATCACTGACGAATGCATCCGACATGCGTTACTCCTTCTTACCCAATAATTGTGGTTTTAAAAATTCGCCATCGTTACAGATCAATGACGCAGCAATAACTTCATCTTCCATATTTATATTCAAACTAGCTGCTGAATCATCGGAAGCTGTCTCCAGCATTGGCGTGATAAAATTCAATACATTACGCGCCAAGAGTTGGCTGGCATCGGTCGCCATCAAGGCGGGAATATTGCTTGTACCAATTAATGTTACACCATCTTTAATCCACACCGCATCTTTTTCGGTCATCGGGCAATTGCCACCCGCTTCGGCTGCCATATCCACAATCACGCTACCAGGCCTCATTTTGGCTAAAGTTTCTTCGGTGACCAATACTGGTGCAGGTCGCCCTGGAATTAAGGCTGTCGTGATAATAATATCTGATTTTGCAGCATGTTCAGCAATCAATTCAGCTTGTTTTTGCTTGTATTCATCCGACATTTCTTTGGCGTAACCACCCGCATCTTCGCCATCTGCATTATCGCCACTATCTTCAAGTTGAACTTCAACAAACTTTGCACCCAAACTTTCAACCTGCTCTTTGGCAGCTGCACGCACATCAAAGGCTTCAACGATTGCACCCAAACGCCGTGCTGTCGCGATGGCTTGCAATCCTGCTACGCCAGCACCCATGATTAAAATTCTAGCTGGTTGAACGGTTCCTGCCGCAGTCATTAACATTGGCATAAAACGTTTATAGTGTTCAAGTGCCAATAAAACGGCCTTATAACCCGCAATATTTGCTTGCGATGAAAGCACATCCATGCTCTGGGCGCGTGAAATGCGTGGAATCATTTCCAAACAAAAACAGCGCAAGCCTGCTTGGGCGTAATCTTTCAAGAGAGGATTCGAGAATGGCGACATCAAAGAAGCAAGGGCTGTGCCTGAGGAGAGTTGCGTGAGCTCCTCTTTCGAGGGCGCGCGAACTTTGATGACAAGATCAGCATCTTGGCAGGTCAAAGCAAAGGAGTCTGCCAAGCTTGCACCAGCATCTTCAAATGCGCTATCCGTCAAGTTTGCTGATTCTCCAGCACCTTTTTGGACAATGACATCACAACCTGCAGCGATAAATTTTTTCACTGTTTCAGGTGTTGCCGCAACACGCGTTTCATAATCGGATGTTTCAATAGGAACAGCAATGCGCATCAAAATCTCCCTTAGTGGAAAGCCACCCAGAGTTTACAATTGACTCTGGATGAACAAATTCGGAACTTTAAACACCCACCCACCTTTTACAAGCGTAAGGGCACCTGCGTGAGTATGCCAGCTTTAGCTATGGGGAGGTCTAAATCAACTAATTCCGATGCTGGCACAAATATATGTGCATAACGGAATAAATCATCGTCCATCACCTTATCGCCATACATCAATAAATCCAAATCCAAGGTGCGTGGTTTCCAAGAGCCTTTTGAGCGATCTCGATCATATTTATTCTCCAAGTTTTTCAGCCATTGAAGAAGCTGCGATTGTTCGGGAACATCAAACAATAGACAGCAGGCGTTGAGAAAATCATCGCCATCCATACCAATGGCTGCTGACTGATAGACTTGAGAGTAACGGACATGCAAAAAAAACTGCCTCATCTCCTTGCTTGCATACAGCAAATACTGTTCTGGATGAATATTGGAACCCATACCAATCAGTGCAGTGGTCACTGTTTATGACCACGCTCGATGAGTACGGCGACATTTTCGGATCCGCGCACCGCGCCAGGTTTGGACATTTTCAAACGAATCCAAGGTACCTGGAATTCTTGCAATAAAATAGTCGCGCATGATTCGGCCAACTTTTCAATCAGCCCGAATGAAGAAGCTTCGATAAATTCAATCAAGCGTTTGGAAACAGCTTTATAATCCAAAGTGTCTTCAATGTTATCGGTTTTCCCTGCTTTGGAAATATCCCACGTCATTTCAATATCCAAACGAACGGTTTGACGAATTTCACGCTCCCAATCATAAATACCAATAACAGTACGCACTTCCAAGCCTTCAATTAATACCAGATCATGTTCCATTTTTTATAATATCCTTAAAAAAATCTCTGTGTTTAAGCTTGACTCTTACCTATAAAGCCACATCATGCGCCGCTTTCTTGGGAGGAAAAGCTTAATATGACTGTAGACACGATCAAAACAACCAATGAAATTGTTTCCTGTTCCGACAATGGTCAGCACCCCTTGGTTTATATCAATCTCAAAAAGGGCGAAGGGAAATGCCAATATTGCGGTCAGAAGTTTATTTTAACTAAAATAAAATAATTACCGCATTTGCCGTACCACTTCAAATAACGCTACCCCCGTCGCCACAGACACATTGAGTGATTCAACATTGCCTGGCATCGGAATATTTAATAATTGATCACATGCTTCACGCACCAAACGGCGTAAGCCCTTGCCTTCAGCACCCATGACAATGGCATTTTTGCCACTGAATGTTGTCTGATAAATATCCGATGTCGCTTCACCCGCCAAACCCGATACCCAAAAGCCAGCATCTTGTAATGCCTTGATGCTTCGCGTCAAATTCGTTACCCGCAATACAGGCAAACGCGACAATGCTCCGCATGCACTTTTGGCAACCACAGGTGAATCTAGGCTCGCAGCATGATCTTTGAGTACAATAATACCCAAGCAGCCCGCTGCTTCTGCTGTGCGAATGCATGCACCCAAATTGTGAGGGTCTGTCACTTGATCAAGCAATAATACCAGCCCATAATCTTCATGTTCAATGTCTGATAACCACGTTTTGAAATCAATCAGACCTTTGGGTTGAACACGTGCCACAGCACCCTGATGTGGAACCCCTTCGGCCAAACGCTCCAAGGCCTCACGCGGAACAAACGACACACGAACTTTGGACTTTCTTGCTAAATGCACCAATTCATTCAAACGTGGGTGTGATTTACCTTTAACAATCAGTAATTCATCCAATTTTTCCCCAGCATCCAAGGCATGTTTTACGGCATGAATGCCTGCTAATATACGCATGGTTATTACTCCTTCTGTTTTTAACCCGCATTATTCCCCAACAACCATCTGTAATAATAGCTCAGGTTCAAGTGTTCGATACTCCCCTGCCTTTAATTGCAGACTCGATAACGATAAAAGACCAATATGTGTACGCTCCAAAATGGAGACATGGTTGCCCAATGCTGCAAACATTCGCCGTACTTGATGATAACGCCCTTCATATAAGGTTAAATTAGCTGTGTTGTCTCCAGTTACTTCCAATTCGGCAGCTTTACATGGCCGGTCATCGGCCTCCAACATTAATGTGCCACTGGCCAATTTTACTACTTCATCACCTTTTAAAGCTTCGGCCAATGTCACTGCGTAAGTTTTAGAAATATCATGTTTCGGGCTGGTTAATTGATGGTTTAATTGTCCATCATCGGTCAAAATGAGTAAACCTGATGTTTCTTTATCCAAGCGGCCAACGCTGGATAAAGCTGGTTTTCGTGCTAACCAACGTTCTGGAAAAGCGGCATAAATGAGCTGCCCATCTTCTTTTCGTGAGCATACAGCATGCAATGGCTTATGATAAATAAGGGTCAATCCATTAGCATGGTCAAGCGGCTTCCCCTCCAACATCAATTGCGATGGCAGCACTTTCTGCGAGGCTGATTTAGCCATATTTCCATCCACAGTCACCCAACCTGAACGCACCCAGTAAGCCACATCCTTGCGTGCGCCATAACCTAAATTGGATAAGATTTTCTCCAAACGTTCTTTTTTTTCTGCCACCTTAACGAACTCCGTGTATCATTTTAAAGCCTTGGCTTTCGATAACAATCGTATGACTTCTTAGGTGCTTGGCTAAGATTGTTTCGTACGGCAACTTACGGTTGGCGACCATATAAAAGTGTCCACCGCGCTTTAGGCTACGACAACCTTGCGCTACAATCGCCTGACCCAAATCAATATCCTGCTGTTGCCCTGTATGAAATGGTGGATTACAGATCACATAATCCAATTTTTGGGGTAAACCATCACACTGCGCATCCTGCCAGTAAAGCTTAACCTTATCTTGCCATGGATGAATGTTTTTCTTAGCACAGTCCAGCGCCATATGATCGGCATCGAGCATCGACCATGCTCTGATCTTCAAATATTTACGCAATATTCTTTCGGACAAAAAACCGTAACCACAGCACAAATCCATGCCTTCACCCGATAATTCTGGTAAGTGTTGTAGCAATAATTGTGAGCCTATATCAGCGCGATCCCAGCTAAATAGGCCAGGCTGTGAATAGAGTCCGTGTGATTCAATACGGCGCATGTCTGCTGCTTGAACCCATTGATTGGCTAACTTCTCATCAAAAGCATCATTGCGCTTTGCTGAAAATATTCTGCATTTTGATTTTGATGTGGAACTAGTATGGCCAGTAAGTTTTTTGAGTGCAGCATCATAAGATTTCGCACCATGCACATTCGCACAAGCCATCATCATTTTGCCATTTGCATGGAGGGAAAGCATTGCCAAGGCCATGTGCGAGAGCGTTAATTGTTTGTTTTTTGATGGAAAAACAACAATATCGTCAAACATTCCGTTAAAATCACGTGCAACTGTTAAGCCCTGTCTTTGCAATTGATCAACAACAGGCTTGAATGATTGTTGTAAAAAGTAACCATCGGATTTCAAACACAACTCATGCAATAAAGGGCTTTCTTGCGCATTGATGACTGCCAGGCTTCCTTGTAAAGATGATAGCGCAGTTCGATATAATAGTTCATTTGCAGGCATCAGCATGGACTCATGAGAGTATCTTGGTTTTGAATATGGGGTAAATGAGTAGAGTAGGCATTTCACCCTGTGATGAGGGCTTCATCACAGGGGCTAAAAACGTTTTATCTACGTTGCTTGGTTTTATTGGCACTCAGCACGATAAAGGCATGGGCTAACCGTACAGTTTTGAATATTTGCAAAACATGCTTCATTTCCTTCAGCAATCTGAATTCTATGAATTAAAGCCTCTTTTTTTAGTTTCTGAACACCTTTAAGTTGCAGTTTTGAAGCTTTGATTAATAGCTCTTTTTTAGTAATTTTCTTCTGTGACATGATTTTCTACCTATACAATTTTTTCGCACCATAGGCATTAATACTGTGTAATGCAATCATACTGGTCTATCAATAGAGGTTTCCGTTAAGTATTTATATATTCAATGTTCAAAAACTGACTGCCTGATGCGCATCTGTTTTATACGTGATATGTTGAGGTGAAGTTGCACGGAGCAACCAAAGAAACCCCATCATAGCACATGACTAAGTTTTTCTGAAGGGCGTAGAGGTGAAAGGCTGAAGGAAGTGTTTCTCTACACCGCTTCAGCATCACTTTATGTTTTTCACTCTGCCGTTTCTCTAACCCGCATTATTCACAAATTTTGCCGCGCCCTCGCTTGCTCCTTTGTTGTTCGTTAACATTTGTCCGCAACGAATTCTTTGCCAATCGACCGTATACATGGCTACGGCACTCATGGCAAAAAAATCGTTGCAAACAAAGCTTCGGCGCGATCATCACGGCGATTCATGAGTAATGCGGGTTAAAGAGTATATTTCCAAGCGACCTTCTACTTTATTGTATATATATTAGGCGAAACATGATTATTTATTATGCATCA
>JAUZQT010000141.1 GCA_030950825.1 Mariprofundaceae bacterium
ATAGTCGGGGCGGAAGTTATGTCCCCATTCGGAAATACAATGCGCTTCATCGACTACCAGCAGCGACACAGGAACTCGTAATATGAAATTTCTAAAGCGCTCGTTTTTTAGCCGTTCAACAGAAATCATCAGGATTTTGATGTTTCCCTCTGTCACGTTGCGCATCACGTCACTGGCTTCCTCCCTGCTTTGGGTGCTGTCAATGCTGGCCGCTGGAATCTGCTTGTTGCGAAGGAAATTCAGTTGATCCTGAATCAAAGCCAGCAACGGCGATACAACCAGTGTCAAATGAGGCAGGTGAAGCGCTGCTAATTGATAACAGAGCGACTTGCCGGAGCCGGTCGGAAAAATAGCTGCCGCAGAGCGGCCACTGACAATGGCGGAAACCACCTCGGCCTGGCCTTCGCGAAAGCCATCAAAGCCGAAATAGCGCCTTAATGTCTGATCAATGGATGATGACATTATATCTCCCTACCCAGCCTGCAAATCAATACAGCCCAGTAAATACAGTTCTTACGCCACCTTCGAGAATAAGATTGTCGGACGAGCCTGAGATCAGCACCTTTCCACCAGGCATTTCAATGGTTTGTGGGCGATGATGGCCTTCAATATGCCAAATGGCAGCTGCCGTGGCGCATGCGCCTGAACCACAGGCTGATGTTCGTCCTGCGCCGCGTTCAATAATATCAATATAAACATGGTCAGCAACCTGACCTGTAACAATTTCAATGTTCCGATCTTCGGGAAACGACTCAGTGGCCTCAAAAAAAACGGAATGTAGATTGCCTATTTCTATATCAACATGGGCAACAGTTTGGTGTGTGATCCGAGCCGCCCCCATTTCAACTGCGATGCCATGCGCTGTTTTTCGCGCTGTTATCATCCGATCATTCAGGGCAATGGATACAGTTTCCTGCTTTAAACTGTCAAGTAATAGCGAACCCACACAACGTAAGCCGTTGCCGCAATTGGCGGCTTCTGTACCATCATTATTAAAAATACGCATATGCGCATCAGCATGTTTGCTTGGGCTTAAAATCAATAGTTGATCACAACCAATACCATAGCGCCGTTCGGTTATGGTACGAATAAATTCATGGGTGCATTCAGGTAAATTATGCTCAAAGCCATTGAGCACAATGAAATCATTGCCTTGAGCCTGCATTTTGGTGAATGGTAATGTTGGTACTGGTGTTGACATTATTTGCGATGTTCCACTTCAACGGTGGTATAAACCCCACCACGAACATTAAAAATAGCGGTGACTTTTAAATAACGTGGTTGCATGGCCTGAATCAAATCGGAAGCCATCATATTGGTGACCTGCTCATGAAAATGCCCCTCATTACGAAAGCTCCAGTAGTAAAGCTTGAGTGATTTTAATTCAATGCAGAATTCATCGGGAATGTAGTCCAGTTTGACTTCTGCAAAATCGGGCTGCCCTGTTTTGGGGCATAGGCAAGTAAATTCAGGCGAGTCAATTTTGACATAATAATCGCGCTCTGGATTTGGGTTGGGGAAGACTTCCAGTATTTTGGATGCTTCAGCGGTGGGTTTGTCGCCCAATTTTGTCAAATTTACGGTTGAATTCTTGGTGCGTGACATACTTAAACCTCGAAGTGTTCGATAATATCGGAATAAATAGCGGTAAGCGTGCCCAGCTCATGGGTGGCAACACACTCATTGACTTGATGAATGGTGGAATTGGTGAGTCCTAGCTCTGCAACTGCTACACCTGCAGCGGCAAGGAAACGGCCATCTGAGGTGCCGCCCCCTGTATCGCGCAGCGTGATAATGCCAGTGATGCGCTCAATGGATGTGCAAACAGTATCCAGGAAAATGCCATCAGGGGTAGAAAATGCAGTGGCAACATGATCAAAATGATATGTGGCTTCACAGCCTTCACAGGCTGTTTTGATGCGTGATGTAATTTGATTAAAATCATTACTAGGGTTGTAACGAATATCCAAAAAGGCTTCACAACTGCCAGGGATGACATTGCTTGCCCCCGTGCCTGCATTAAGATTGGTAATTTGACAGGATGTGGCTGGAAAATCATCAGTAGATTCCCCCCAATCAATATCGGCAATACGCGTCAAAGCTGGTGCCGCGCGATGAATGGCATTATCGGCATCTTGCGGGTACGCGGAGTGCCCTTGTTTGCCATGAAAGGTGATGCGAATCTGTACTACACCGCGACGACCACGACGAATGGTATCGCCGACTTTTTGCGTGCAGGAAGGTTCACCCACAATCACCGCATCAGGTAGATTGTTCTGAGCCTGCATATGTTCGACGATACGAATAGTGCCATCAATGGATTCCCCTTCTTCATCAGAAGTAATCAGTAATTGCAAGGTCGGTAAAGGCGTTTGCTTGGCACAAAGCCCAGCCACTGCAGCCAGCCAGCAGGCAATGCCACCTTTCATATCCTGTGTGCCACGGCCATGCAAAATTTCGCCTTCGTCGCTATTTTCAACGATGGCATCAAAAGGTGGGTGATGCCATGCTTCAATTGGCCCAGTTGGTACCACATCGGTGTGCCCTGCAAATGCCAGTGTGCCTTTAAGCTCACCTATGCGGGTATAAATACTATTGGTTATATTAGCCGTATCTACATTTGTGCGTACAAAGCCCAAGGGAGCTAGCAAAGATTCAATATAATTTTGGCAACCAGCATCTTCGGGGGTGGGTGACTCACGGCGAATGAGTTTAATGGCGATATTTAAAGCAAGGCTTGTCATGATGTTATAATCCTTTCAAATGATTCGCATCGACGTTCAATGCCATGAAAACAATGTTGTTGTGCTGCTAGCTGTTCTATTTTTAAACAGGTGGCGGAGTCTATGCATTCAAAGACTTCCATGAAAGTTGTCTTTTCATGTTGTGTGCGTTTGTAGAGTTTTGCCTGAACGTTTAATGTGATATTGAGCCTTTCGACCCATTGTTTTAAAGCTTCTTCTTGCCAGCTTGGAGCGTGATACCATACAAAGGCAGAAGGCAAATGATGCTCAGGCATGGCATGGCTCAAGCACAGTGATTGGGGCACCATTTTCTAATGATAGAGAAGCTTTATTTTCTATAAGCTCAATCGGTAAATGGGCGATCCCCATATGTAGGCCATCGGTATTTGTGGCTGCGCTAGCAAGTGTGCCAATCTTAATCGTTGTTTGGATGGGGCAGGGGGTCTTTGGCAAATTACCGTGTATTTGTACGCAGTACAGCTTCTTTTTGATGCCGCCTCGCCAATGCATACGGCTGGTGACCTCTTGACCAACATAACAACCCTTATCAAAACTGACACCTTTCATGTCAATCAAATTGGCATTAAGCGGGTAGGTAGATGCATCCCAGTCTCGTGTAAAACGTGGTGTGCCATAGATAATACTAGCCTTTTCCATTGTTTCATTACTGCACACACAAGGCATGGCAGCCAGGGCAATTTGAATATCTTCTTTTGCCATGATGAGCCAAACCCCATAACTCGCGGCTTCAGGCATGGGAATGCTTGCTTCAATCGCTTGGCAGATATTATGGATGATTTTATCTGTGCTATTACCCTGAATGGATAACACTCCCAGCGCTTCAACCTGCCCCAAGCGAATATCATGCCCCAATGCAAAGCGGCGTAATCGTTCAATCAGCGTGGCTGCATGGGATGTGGCAGTAATCATAATCAGTTCATTACCTTGATCAGAGATATACATATCAGCAACCATTTTTCCCTGTGGGCTAAGCACAGCGCTATAAATGGGGTGTTCGGGGGTCAGTAAGCGTATATCTTGGGTGATTTGACCTTGCAGGTAATCACGAATATGCGCACCAGACATTTTCAAAACGGACATTGAAGTGCGCTGACAACATAATATTGGCGTTGGGCTTGGCTCAGTCATGGAGTAATCAGTCATGGAAGAATCGGTTATGGAGGGATTAATCATGGCAGCATCATGGGTTGTTGCAGCTGTGACTTCAAGTATATGCGCTTACAATGCGTGTACTCACAGTAATAAGGGTAGTGCGTTAGCATGAAACTGAAGATTCAGTTGCTCAAGTTATTTCGTGCACGTTCACGTTCCTAAGGCATCCAAGCGATGTCTGATATTGGCCAGATGCGTGCAAATGGTTGGCCTGTGAGGTAAGTGATAGGAATCGTTCCCCATACTCGTGAATCAAGGGAGTTTCCGCGATTATCACCCAATAAAAACAACGCTCCTTCGGGGACTGTAATAGGCCCCCAGTCCCTTTCTAGGTAGGAAGTCCAAAGTTTGTAGGGTGTTGAAAATGTATTGTTTTTTTGAGGTAAATGTTCTTTGTGGTGCTTGGGAAGCGTGCATCGTTGGTGATTAACATACAGCTGCCGCTTGCGAAATTCGATGTGGTCGCCTGGTAAGCCAATCACGCGTTTCATCCATATTTTCCCATGATCATGGGGATTGTGAAATAATACAACGTCACCACGTTGCGGCGCATGCCATTGTATCACTTGCTGTTGTATCAATGGTAAATTTAAGCCCCAACGCAATTGATTTGAAATAATCCGATCATGCACGTCATAGTTGGGAAGCATCGAGCCAGAAGCAATACTGGCGACATTGATGATGCTTATGCGAAGAAATAGGATGATGGCAATGATGATGGTAAGCAATGCAGCCCACTGCATGATCGAGCGATTAAAAAACATCGGTGATAAGATAACGTCAATTATAAATAAATGTAGTGATGGGTAAATTTAATGCTTGTATAGGTGGTGTAATTCTGTTCTATTTCACATTATGGTGTAGCGGGGATTGATTTTAGGGGAAGGATATCTCCTATACTTAAGGCGTTTTAAGGAAGGTAGAGATGAAAAAAACAGTTTCAATAATGGCTGGTCTAGTTTTGCTTGGGATAGGGTTGTTGGCATTGCCTATTCAGGCAAAAATTACTGCGGGTGATATTACAGGTGGTGCAAAATCACCGCATGTGAATATCGCAATCTTTCATAAATTGCACGACCACGAAGGCTTCACATACCCAAAAAACATTGCCTCTGACGATATTTTACATGCGACTGCTGGTAAGGCGCAATTTATTGCACTGACTCATACAGCAGGTCTAAAAAATGATGATGTGATTATGTTAAGCAATGATGTATTGCGTGAAGGTGACGGAGATTTTGAGGATTTCGGGGTAGACTGCCAGTTATCCGTACATATCAAAGGAAGCGATGTGACGCTGGCGGGTATGTGTGAGTTGTTGATGATGGATCAGGATGGTCGTGAAATTGAACATAAAGGCATTATTAAGCCTGTAACCATACATTCAGGTGCGGCTTGGGTGCTGATTTACTATAATGCTGAAGACGGTATTGCTGTATATGCGGATGAAGAAGTAGGTTTAGAATAATTTACGGCTTTTCATCTTGAGTGGCAGATGCTTTATCAAAAGCAATTTATCGAAGGTGATTTATTGAAGGTGATTTATTGAAAGTAATATGAAGGAGATGGAAATGAAAACACAAGCGTATGTAAAGGGTGTTGTATTGGGGTTTGTATTAATTGTATTGATGATATCCCCTGTATTGTCGCCAAGTGTTATGCAATGGCAATACGCCAAAGCTGTGGCAGCAGCAAGCTCTATGTCTAAGATTCAATTGATTTTGAAAAAAATGCGAGGCTCAATGACCAGCATGAAGGATTTTGATGAGTTAGAAGCGGCTGGCATGGCTAAAAAAGATGTCGATCGTATGCGCCGTGCCATGACTCAAAAAATTCAACAACTAACAGATGAAGCGATTGAATCCATTCGGGCGTTGTAGCTTAAAACTGAAGTAGTTAGGCATCGTAAAGAAATAATTCATCGGTTTACACTTGTCTTTTTACTTGCTTTCTTCGTTGTGAAAAGCGTTATATAGAAGTGCTATATGCCGCTTTTTCGCCTTGAAACCAAACAAAAATCCAGCGCGTAAACCAATGACTTATTTATTTACGATGCTTACATATGATTTGTATATCGCCTCCTTTTTGGAGGCTTTTTATTGTCTCCTAGTGGCACTTTAACACAGGCATCAGATTATGCTATGCTTCGCCCATCCTGAAAGACGGTACTGGAAACAGACCGAAGCAGAAAGGTGACAATGACAACATCAATGATAAAGCATCGCGTTACAGCAAGTACTTTGCTGGCGAATAAACAACATGGAAAAAAGACTATCTGGCTAACTGCTTACGATGCTCATTCAGCGGCATTGGCAGAAGCCGCTGGTGTTGATGTCATTTTAGTTGGCGATTCACTTGGCATGGTTAGTTTGGGTTTTGATTCCACCATCCCTGTCACACTTGAGCATATGATCCACCATACATCTGCGGTGATGCGTGGATGTTGCAAGCCTTGGGTGGTTTGTGACTTACCATTTGGTAGTTACCAGCAATCCCCTGAGCAAGCTTTTGCCGCTGCTGCGAAAATATTACAACAAACCGCTTGTGATGCAGTGAAAATTGAAGGTGGCGCACACATGGCACCCACTATTCACTTTTTAAGTGAGCGTGGCATTGCTGTGGTCGCACATATTGGCCTGATGCCGCAATCGATGAAAAAAATCGGTGGTTTTAAAAAGCAGGGCACAAGCCCTGAAGCTGCACAGGCTATTTTGCATGATGCGCAATTAGTGAGCGATGCTGGAGCTGTTGCTGTTGTTTTAGAGTGCATTCCACATGATTTGGCTGAAGAAATTACGCAAAATATTGCCATTCCCACTGTGGGAATTGGTGCAGGAAAACATTGTGATGCCCAAGTTTTGGTATGGCATGACTTGTTGGGTTTATCGGAAAACAGTCCTCCTTTTGCGCCTGCCTATGCACACCTTCGCAATACAATTACCCAAGCCATACAGCAGTGGGGTGACGATGTTCGTGCAGGTAAGCTATTGTGAAAAGCATTCGAAGCACACAGCAAGTTAGGCAGTATCTTGCGCCATTTCGTGAGGAGCGTATTGCATTGGTGCCGACAATGGGCTGTCTACATGCAGGCCATATCAGTTTGATTCGTAAAGCCAAACGTCTGGCTGACATTGTGGTGGTTAGTATTTATGTGAACCCAAGGCAATTTGGTGAGCATGAAGATTTCTCTCAGTACCCTAAAACCTTTGAAAAAGATGAAGAGCTTTGCCGAAAAGAAGGGGTGCATTGTATTTTTCACCCTGAAAAATTATATGCCGATGATGGGCCGAAAATCACATCCAAAGTTGCCCATATGGATCAAATGCTTTGCGGTGTATCACGTTCGGGGCATTTTGATGGTGTGGCCACTGTGGTGAATATTCTTTTTAATATTATACAGCCTAATATTGCTATTTTTGGCGAAAAAGACTGGCAGCAATTGGCGATTATTCGCCGGATGGCCTATGACCTTCATATGCCGATTGAAATTATCGGTAGTGGGATTGTTCGTGAACATGATGGTCTTGCCATGAGTAGCAGAAACCGTTACCTCAATGCTTGCGAACGTGAAAAAGCCAGCATGCTGTATGCAAGCCTCAAACGAATACAGCAACTTGCTGAAAATTCTAAAAATATTGATTACCTTTTGGAAGAAGGACATGATTTTTTAGACAAGCATCAATTATCCGCTGAATATCTTGAAATTCGTAATGAAAATAACTTAGAAATCATTCATCAGCTTAAAGCGGATACGCCTGCACGTATTTTTATAGCCGTGAAAATTGGTCAAACCCGGTTGATTGATAATATCCCGCTGATACCCCGTATGGAATGTATACAATGAAACTTACCCTATTAAAATCCAAACTACACCGCGCTACGGTGACGCATGCTGAATTGGACTATGAAGGTTCGTGCGCGATTGATCAGGATCTTCTTGATGCTGCGAATATTTTGCCTTTTGAACAATTGCACATTTACAACCTTACCAACGGCGAACGTTTTACAACCTATGCTATCACCGCGCCACGTGGCTCGGGCACCATTGGTGTGAACGGTGCAGCTGCACATAAGGCACAAGCCAGTGACTTATTAATTATTTGCACGTATGCAGCATTTAAGAATAAAGAAGCTGAACATTTTAAGCCAATGTTGGTCTATCTGAATAATGCCAACATCATCACGCATACCAACCATGGGAGTTTGGCTGCAATGTTATAGCCTATATTTTCAAACGTTGCTTTGTTTTTCTGGTAAGAAACGGGCAATCACCATGGTAGATAATAAAACAACACCACCAAGAACCCACATGATATGATCCATTTCAACACCCGATCCGATTGCCCAACTGAATAGCAGTGTGACGCTTAGCATGGCAATATTCTCGAAAAAATGTTGTACAGCGACAGCGTGGCCACTGCCC
>JAUZQT010000142.1 GCA_030950825.1 Mariprofundaceae bacterium
TCGTGCTGGGAGTGGATTGAAACACCTCCTTACCTGCTGAAACCCAAGCCGCGCTCAGTATCTCCCAGCCTTCGTGCTGGGAGTGGATTGAAACATCTCTGCCATAGATAGCAAAGTATTGCTCGCTGGTTATCTCCCAGCCTTCGTGCGTGGAGTGGATAGAAACAGTCATGACAATTAGTGGAAAGCATGGCGGAATAAGTATCTCCCAGCCTTCGTGCTGGGAGTGGATTGAAACGGTATTACGTCAGTGACGGTTGAGGCAGGAATGGCAGTATCTCCCAGCCTTCGTGCTGGGAGTGGATTGAAACATTCCATGTTTGATTGAAACCGGGTCAGGCTTTTATATTATCATATTTATGCAGCTTATTTTTGTCGATAGTTGAGCCAGCGCGTATAACGGAACGACAGGTTTTGCATGATTTTGGAAAGCGGCGCATCAGACACCTGAATCGCCAAGTGAACATGATTGCTCATCAGACAAAAGGCATGGACTCGAAATCCGAAGCGATAGCTGCCCTCCTGCAACAAAAGAAGGAAGCGGCAGCGATCCGCATCTGAAACAAAAATATCCATGCCGCCATTGCCGCGCAGCATCACATGATAAATGCCGCCGTGAAGATGAACTAGTTCCTTTCTTGCCATGCCAGAACAGTAGCATGACTAGCAAGATAAGCAAATAGGAAAGCCTGACCCAGTTTTTTAGCAGTAGTGTTAAAAATTTATGTGTCATTATTTACCCCATCAACCCCTTCACAGTCATCATCTGAACCCTGCCATATAGCCTTCATGCCCCACACCCTTTTATCACCCAAATGGTATCGTAATTGCGAGGGGGGATAAGTCAATAAAAATAATATGGTCTTTTAAGCCAAATGGGATTTTAAATAACGCCCCGTCCATGAGGCTTCACATTTGGCTACGATCTCAGGTGTACCCGAAACCACCACTTCTCCACCCCGATCACCGCCTTCAGGCCCAATATCAACAATCCAATCGGCTGTTTTGATCACATCCAGATTGTGTTCAATCACCAATACCGTATTACCGCGATCAACCAAGGCGTGCAGCACTTCAAGCAGTTTGGCAACATCAGCAAAGTGCAAACCAGTGGTTGGCTCGTCAAGAATATACAAGGTATCCCCCGTGGCTCGGCGAGCCAGCTCTTTGGCCAGCTTCACCCGCTGTGCCTCACCGCCTGATAGTGTCGTTGCAGCCTGCCCCAAGTGAATATAACCCAAGCCAACTTGTTGCAAGGTACTCAAACGGTTTTTCAACGGTGCGATGGCTTCAAAAAATTCTAACCCTTCATCTACCGTCATCTCTAGAACTTGATCAATGGTTTTGCCTTTGTAACGCACATCTAACGTTTCACGATTATAACGTTTACCTTGGCATGTTTCACAATGCACATAAACATCGGGTAAAAAGTGCATTTCGACCTTAATAATGCCATCGCCCTGACAGGCTTCACAACGCCCACCCTTCACATTAAACGAAAAACGCCCAGGCTTGTAACCGCGCGCTCGTGATTCGGGAACACCTGCAAACAACTCACGAATGGGAGTGAAAATACCAGTATAAGTCGCAGGATTGGAGCGTGGTGTGCGCCCAATGGGACTTTGATCAATATCAATAATTTTATTCACCAAATCTGCACCTATCAATGATGCATATTCACCCATGCGCTCTGTTTTTAGGCCCAAATGATTGGCAAAGGCTCGGTACAATGTGTCCAGCGTCATCGTTGATTTTCCAGATCCTGAAACACCCGTGATACAGCTGAATCTGCCAATTGGAAAGCGTGCCGTAACATTTCTTAGGTTATGCTCCGATGCGCCTTTAATGCCCAACATCGCGTGGTTTTTATTCACCTTTCGGCGTTTGGGTACAGCAATAAACTTACGCCCTGACAAATAATCGGCTGTCAACGTATCGGCTGCTAAAATATCGGATAAGTCGCCTTGAGCAACAACCTCACCACCATGTTCACCCGCCAATGGCCCCATATCGACAATAAAATCAGCCGAACGAATGGCATCTTCATCATGCTCAACTACCAACACAGAATTACCCAAATCACGAAGCTTTCTAAGCGTTGCCAACAAGCGATCATTATCCCGTTGATGCAGGCCAATCGAAGGTTCATCCAGAATATACAGCACGCCAACCAGTGCCGAACCGATCTGCGTTGCAAGACGAATACGCTGGGCTTCACCACCCGAAAGTGTACCAGCTGTACGCTCCAGACTTAAATAATCCAGCCCTACTTCGATCATAAAACCCAAGCGTGCTGCAATTTCTTCCACCACCTTTTCAGCAATGGTTTGATCTTGCTTGTTGAGCTTCAAGCCTGTAATCCATGTTTGAGCTTCGTGTAATGGCAAAGCGCACACCGTTGGCAGCGACAAATCACCCACCAACACATGGCGAGCGGCACGATTTAAACGTGACCCTTCACAAGTCGGGCAAGCAATAGCATTGATGTATTTACCCAATTCCTCACGCACATCATCGGAACCTGTTTCGCGATAACGGCGTTGAAGATTGGGAATAACCCCTTCAAAGGGGCGATTGACCGTACGGCTCTGGGTGCCCGTCTGATAGGTAAAAGCAACCTTCTTGCGCCCAGTACCATAAAGAATCTGTTTTTTTGCTTCATCGGGCAAATCAGCCCATGTAGCATCCATCAATACGCCCACATGCGCTGCCACGGACTGCAATGTTTGATGAAACATCACCGTTTCACGCCCACCCCAAGGCGCAATCACGCCATTTTGCAAAGAAAGCGAGTCATCTGGTGCCACCAATTTCGGATCAAATACACTTTGCACACCCAAGCCATCACATTTCGGGCAGGCACCAGCTGGTGAATTAAAGGAAAAAAGGCGTGGTTCCAGATCTGGATATGAAATACCACAGTCAGCACAGGCATAGTGTTCGGAATACAAGGATTCTTCATCGCCAATCAGCGCAATCAACATGCCTTCACCATAACGCAAAGCAGTCTCCACAGAATCCGCCAAGCGAGTGCGAATACCCTCACGTATGACAAGTCGATCCACGACCAGTTCAATATGATGCTTGATATTCTTTTTCAAGGCTGGGGCATCATCCAAGTCCATAATTTCACCATCAATGCGAACGCGCACAAAACCATCTTTACCCGCTTGCTCCAACTCTTTGCGGAATTCACCTTTGCGCCCACGCGCAATCGGCGCAAGAAGCTGCACCTTGCTTCCCTCTTCTAAAGCCAGCAACTGCTCAATAATCGCACTGGCAGGCTGTGCAGTGATTGCCTGTCCACAACCATGGCAATGCGGTTTTCCAATGCGGGCAAACAACAGGCGTAGATAATCATAAACCTCGGTGATCGTGCCGACAGTTGAACGTGGATTGCGACTGGTGGTTTTTTGCTCAATGGAAATCGCAGGAGAAAGCCCTTCAATGGCATCCACATCGGGGCGTTCCATCATACCCAAAAATTGGCGGGCATAAGCCGATAAAGACTCAACATAACGGCGTTGTCCTTCGGCATACAGGGTATCAAATGCCAGCGATGATTTACCTGATCCTGATACACCCGTAATCACCACCAATTTACCACGCGGTAGATCCAAACTAACATTTTTCAGGTTATGCACACGAGCACCTTGCACGCGAATCACATTTTCATTCATTCAACAACTCCAATATCTCTAATCTTGGGAAAAGGTATCACGTCGCAAAAGCATAGGCACAGCGACCAAACATTTACATCATATCTTGTGGATCTACATCCACTTTTCTACGCACCGCTGATGGCACAGCAATGCTCTCCAACAGTGGCGCAAGCTTCCAAGGCAAGATCTTTCGGCTGGCATCACGCAATAATAATTCAACGCGGAAACGCCCAGCTATGCGCTCCATCGCGCAAAGCATCGGCCCACTTACTTGCACTTGATTCCACTGTTTCAATACTTCAGACAAATGCTTCGCCGCTTTTTCAGCTTTATCCAAACGGCGCGATGAAAAAACTATCCGCACCCAACGGCCAAACGGTGGAAATGATAATAACTCACGAAGTGCCTGCTCCTCATCCAAAATTAAACGCGCTTGCATGTCTCCCAGGCGAGCCAACCATGGCGCATCTGGGTTACAGGTTTGAATCAGTACACGTCCAGCGCAATCACCACGCCCTGCCCGTCCAATAACTTGAGTCATCTGTTGCCACCAACGCTCTCCAGCGCGAAAATCAGGTAAATTCAAGCCCAAATCAGCATTGACCACACCCACCAGTGTAACATTGGGAAAATGGTGCCCCTTTACCAACATTTGTGTGCCAACCAGACAATCAAGCTCCCCTTGCTCAAATTGCTGTAAGGTCTGTTTGAGTTGCTGCTGACTTTGAACCACGTCTCGATCAAAACGTGCGAACTTCAAGCTCGGTAAGTGCTCGCGCAACAATTCATCAACTCTTTCAGTTCCAGAACCCAATGGCAGCAGTGCATCTTCACCGCAACATGTGCATACTCGCGGCACCCGCCGTATAAAACCACAACTATGACAGCGCAATTGAGCTGCTCTGCGATGTAGGGTTAAACGCGTTGAGCAGGCATGGCACTCTGGCACATCACCACAAGCTGTGCACTGCAAAGCAGGGGCATAACCACGCCGATTAAGGAATACTATGGACTGTTGATTGGCCTCTTTATTTGATTTTAATGCGGCCAAGAATGCTTCCGATAACACACTGTGGTTGTGCCGCATATCAATAATTTCTGGGTTAATCGCCGCATGGCCAGACACCCGATCTGGAAGTTCAAGCAAGCTCATGCGCCCCACCTTGATCTGCCGCCAACTTTCCAGGCTAGGGGTAGCTGAACCCAAAACTACAGGGATATTCTTCTGTTGTGCCAAAAGAAGACTCATATCACGGGCTGAATAAGGCACCCCTTCCTGTTGCTTGAATGAACTATCATGCTCTTCATCCACCACGATCATCGACAAACGCGGCAGTGGCAAAAAAAGTGCCGAGCGTGTACCAATCAAAACATCCACATCCGCCAGCTTATGCCGTACTGCAATACGCTCCACACCTGACATACCAGAATGCCACATTGCCAGTTGCTTGAAACGTTGCGATAAACGCGATACCCACATGGGTGTTAGTCCAATTTCAGGTACCAAAATAAGAATTTGACCACCTTCTTTAACCCGCTGCTCAGCAGCCCGCAAATACACTTCTGTTTTACCTGAACCAGTCACACCAAATAACAAGAAACTCTGAAAGTGATGGCCCGCCGCAATTATTTTTTCACACGCGGTCAGTTGACTAGGCAGCAATGATAATGTTGGAAATGCTTGTGCATTGCTTGCTTGTGGCGATTTATCATTCCCTAGAGAATATTTTTCCAATCTCTTTTTAGAGTGATTTTCAAGGCGCTCTTCTAACAAGCCAGCTTGTAGTGCCTTGAACACACGGTATTGCGGATGCGGTGTGTTGCAACGTTGACGAATTGTTTGCAATGAAATAGCGGCTCGTGTTTTAAATGCCTGTGCCAGCGATTCATCCCAGTTGCGCAAGGCATGCTTATCAAGATAACGAAAACGGCGTTTATCATCCGCAGCCCAAGCCAGCGCCATATCCCAGACCAAGCCATCGTGAGCCAAATAATAGCGTGCCAAACGCTGTAAAAAGCCTTGCTGTATGGCATCATATAAAGGCAATAAATCCAAGCGATCCAGTACACACTTATAAGCATCGGAAGGTGCTTGCTGGTGAATGCCTTGCACAATACCCAAACGCTCACTTGAGCCAAAAGGTACGCGCACACGAATGCCTTGCAAGGGTATGCCTAAAGTATCCTCCCAGCGATACGTATATTTCATGTTCAGCGGCACAAACACCACCACATCAACACATATTATAAATTCATCACTCAGCTTGATGCCCACACTTGATGGCCGAGTGATTGGCATTTTTCTGTAGGGAGAACTCTGGCACCAATTCTTGCAATAACCTTTTTACATGCTCCGTATCCCGTAGCATACAGGCAGCATTCAAGCGCAATAGCATATCCTGCAAGCCGCCCCACTCCACCGAGCGACTAGCCGAAAGCATAATTTTTGGATGCAGGGTCACGACCAATGGTTCCTGAGCATGAAAAAGTTCTTCATATAATTTTTCACCTGGCCGAAGGCCTGTAAATTTTATTTCAATATCTTTACCCACTTGCATACCTGATAAGTGAATCATTTGCTCAGCCAAATCAGTGATTTTCACTGGTTCGCCCATATCCAACACAAAAATCTCACCACCATTGCCCATACTTCCTGCCTGAAGAATCAGGCTAACTGCCTCCGGAATGGTCATAAAATAGCGTGTCATATCTGGGTGCGTTACAGTTATTGGTCCGCCTTGATTGATTTGCTTTTGAAATAACGGTACAACCGAGCCCGCAGAGCCCAATACATTGCCAAATCGTGTTGTAATAAAAGCTGTATTTTGCTGGCGTGCATTTAAATTCTGACAGTAAATCTCCGCAGCACGTTTGCTAGCACCCATGACATTGGCAGGATTAACCGCTTTATCCGTTGATACCTGAATAAAACGATGACAGCCATATTCCACGGCAATATCAGCCAAACGACACGTGCCCAACACATTCGTTTTTATACCCTCAGCGGGGTTGCCTTCCACCAAAGGCACATGTTTATAAGCAGCCGCATTGAACAGTACATCGGGGTGCCATGTTTCAAAAATACCGCGCATACATACTTCATCACGAATATCGCCCAAAATAGTAACCGCGACTGCATTTTTTTCGGACAGCTCCTGATCAATGGTATATAAATTAAATTCTCCATGATCAAGCATTAACAGGCGGGATGGTTTAAATCTCAGTATCTGGCGACATAATTCAGAACCAATCGATCCCCCAGCCCCAGTGATCAAGATACATTGGCCTTTCAAGAAGTGATCCAAACGCGAATCATCAAGGCAAATCTCATCACGACCCAATAAATCCTCAATACGAACATCTCGCAATTGCCCCAGTGAAGCTGTTTCATCGGTTAATTCAGGCAGTGAGGGAAGAATGCGGCATGGGATGCTGTGTGCAGAGCAAACCTGCATAAGATGCTTTAATCTTGCATGGGGTGCGGAAGGTAAAGCCAATATCACCAAGTCCAATGTCAAAGCAGAAATATGTCGATCCAGTTCATGCAAAGCACCCAAAACACGTACCCCATGAATCTCCATACCATGTTTGCGTTCATCATTATCAAGCACGCCTATCGGCATATAGTCTTCATGTTTAAGTAAATCGCGCAACAAAAGCTCACCAGCTTCACCCGCACCAATCACTAAGGTCCGGTTCCCCTGCATACTGGCAAAGCCCATATGTTGATCTTTAAGCCAGCGATAAAACAAACGCGGCACTGTCAGCCCAGCCAATAAAAACATCGGATACAACAGCATGACAGAACGTGGAATATCATTCAAACGCTGCCAAATAAAGAGCACTGCAAACGAAATGAGCACACCAACCGCAACGGCTTGCATAATACGTAACAGATCAGATACAGAAGCAAAACGCCATATTCCACGGTACAAGTTAAATATCCAAAAGGCAATGGTCTGCACCACCAAACAAATCAACAACATCGACCACATACTTGACTGATAATTCACAGGGATACTTTCAAAGTTAAAGCGAACCCAGAAAGCGACTAATAAAGCCAAGGGGATCCATATAATATCATGTGAAAAAGCCATCCAGCGACTACGCCATAGCCATAAATTCATTCAATAGCTCCAAATTCACGTTCGAAAATTTTCAAGCTCTCTTCGGCGGCATGCAATTCTGCTATTTTTTTGCGTGCACCAAGGCCACGACCACGCTGCTTATGCTGTACCCAGCAAAGGGCTTCAAAACGCGGCACCAAAGAAATGCCTAAATCTTGCACCTTATACTCTGGCAGCCCCCACCCCTTAGCCTGTGTGTATTCCTGCAAACGACTTTTGGCATCGCGGGCATCGGAGACATTCATTTTTTCAAGCAAGGGCTGCCAAGATTGCAACGTCAAATTTTTCGCCGCAGACCAGCCAGCATCTTTAAGCACGGCTCCAATCACTGCCTCTACGGCATTTGCTACAATAGAGTGTGATTTTACGCCATGCTGAGATCGCTCCCCTTCACCCACACGCAGATAGAGCGCTAAATCCCAATGTTGCGCCACTTCATACAAACTTTCTTTGCGCACCAAAGCTGCACGTAGGCGTGATAGTTGCCCTTCTGCTTCTTTTGGAAACACATCGTGCAAATACTCTGCAATAACCAAACCAAGCACAGCATCCCCCAAAAACTCCAAGCGTTCCATATGCTCACTGTCGTAAGAGCAGTGTGTTAATGCCCGTTTTAATAAGCTTACATCGGTAAAGTGCGTATCAATCCGTTGCTCAAGATCTTTGTAGGATTTCCAAGTATTGCTATGGCGTTTCGGCATGAGGCTCAAAGTCGAAATCACGACGCAATTTATGACGAACTTTATCCATACCTTTCAAATCTGATTCCTCATAATCATCAGGATCAACATCCTTTACAGGCCCCATCAGCCATACTGTAACATGGTAAGATGATGAAATTTTAACAGCACTTCCACTTGCCCTGATTATCAAATTGTCATGAAACGCTTGGGGTATATCCTCAGTATTTAGGTATTTAATTTTAAACAATTCAGGAAGACGTTCACGAATGTCTTTTTCCGTTTTACTAGACATTGATTTTGCAACACCTTCGAAGGTATCTTGAATTTTCCAATAGGCATTATAAACAGGAAAAATCGTATAAGCCGCTACCACGCATCCAGCAATAATAGCACCCCATAGCATCAATTTAATCATTGAGAAGCCTTGCTCACCTTTCATAGATCCTCCTTTAGCCCACATTATTAATGAATCAAATGCCCCAAACGATCCCAACGAACTTCACCCTTCGCGCCATCCCATGACCACCACACAACAGCTGCTTTACCCACCAAGTAAGCCTGTGGGACAAATCCCCAAAAACGCGAATCTCTGGAGTTGTTTCGATTATCACCCAATACCATGTAATGCCCTTCTGGAACTTTCCAGTGCCCATCACGAATTGAAAAGTCCTTACGTAAAACTTGGTGGCTCACATCAAACAGCCGCTCTTCAAACAATGTGGATATATCCACACTTCCATCGCCCAAAAAATATGCCCTAGAACCTTTTTCTTGTAATGGCATTTCTTTGCCATTGACTGAAAGCTTATTATCAACATAAAGAATATCATCACCAGGCAAGCCTACAATACGCTTGATATAATCTTTACTACGATCTTCTGGATAATCAAAAACCACAACATCGCCACGCTTCGCCAACTTCGGCGCAAGCTGAATATCTGTCAGTGGGATACGGAAACCATAATCATAACGTGTCACAAAAAGGTAATCCCCTACTTCCAATGTTGGCACCATACTGGATGATGGAATTTTAAATGGCGCAACAATAAAACTACGAATCACAATGGCAATAATCGCAATCACAATCAATGATTCAAGCCACTCACGCCATATAGGTTTTTCTTCACTCATTGATTAATCCTCTCCCAATTTTAATACGGCCAAAAATGCCTCTTGCGGCACTTCCACGCTACCGATTGACTTCATGCGTTTTTTACCACGCTTCTGTTTTTCAAGCAGTTTACGTTTACGTGAAATATCACCACCGTAACACTTGGCAGTCACATTCTTGCGCACGGCCTTAATCGTTTCACGCGCCAAAATTTTACCGCCCATTGCGGCTTGAATCGGCACATCAAACTGCTGGCGTGGAATCAATTCGCGAAGCTTTTTCACTAAAGCACGACCTCGCGAATCAGCAAGTGAGCGATGCACGATCATGGATAAGGCATCCACAGCCTCGCTGTGAACCAAGACATCCAGTTTCACAACATCCTCTTCACGAAATTCTGCCAATTCATAATCCATGGATGCATAACCGCGTGTCACAGATTTTAATTTATCGTAGAAATCAATCACCATTTCAGCAAACGGCAGGTTATAGGTCAACATTACACGACCCTGACCAATAAATTTCATGTCTTCTTGCATACCACGCCTATCTTGGCACAATTTCATCATCGAACCAACAAACTCTTCTGGCATAAATATATTGGCACGCACCGTAGGCTCTTCAATTTTAGAAATGAATTGTGCATCTGGAAACTCGCTCGGATTGGCAATTTCTTTCATCGTGCCATCACTATAGTAAATACGATAGACCACCGATGGTGCTGTGGTAATTAAATCCAAATCATATTCACGCTCTAGGCGCTCCTGAATAATCTCCATGTGCAGCATACCAAGAAATCCACAACGAAAACCCAAACCCAAAGCAGTGGAGCTTTCTGTTTCGTAGGTGAACGCAGGGTCATTCATGTTTAATTTTTCAAGTGAATCACGCAAATCAACATAATTAGCAGAGTCAACAGGGTACAACCCTGAAAACACCATCGCCTTAGGCTCACGAAAGCCTGGCAAAGCCTCTTCTGCTGGCTTGCGATCCAAGGTTACCGTATCACCAACGCGCAAGTCAGACAACGTTTTAATGCCACAAACCATAAAACCAACGGATCCTGAAACCAGTTCTTTTTCTGATACTGGTGCAGGCTGAAAAACCCCTACATCATTCACTTCATAAGCCGTTTTATTCGACATCAAGCGAATCTTATCACCCTTTTTCAATACACCATCAAACACCCGCACCAATGCTACTGCACCCACATACGAGTCAAACCATGAATCAACAATCAACGCTCTCAATGTCTTATCATCATGCTCTTGCGGCGCAGGCATGCGCTGAACAATAGCTTCCAAGACCGCATCAATGCCCTGACCCGTTTTCGCAGATACCGCAATCGCCTCAGAGGCATCAATGCCTATGACCTCTTCTATTTGCCGTTTGGCTTCTTCAATATCAGCCGAAGGCAAATCAATTTTATTGATCACAGGAATAATTTCCAAATTATTTTCCATCGCCAAATAAACATTGGCAAGCGTTTGCGCTTCCACCCCTTGTGCTGCATCAACAATCAGCAATGCCCCTTCACAAGCCTGCAATGAACGCGATACTTCAGAGGTAAAATCCACATGCCCTGGTGTATCAATCAGGTTTAATTTATATGTCTTCCCATCTTTAGCGGGATAATCCAAGCTTGCTGTTTGTGCTTTGATGGTAATGCCGCGCTCTTGCTCCAAATCCATGGAATCGAGCACTTGCTTCTTCATTTCACGTTCAGAAAGCGCTCCCGTTTCTTCAATGAGCCTATCTGCAAGGGTTGATTTACCATGATCAATATGAGCGATAATCGAAAAATTGCGTATATATTTCTGTTTAGAGGTTGTGTTTGCCATTGTCGCGGCAGTGTACTCACAGCAGTAAGGCTGCGCCACTGACAAAGTGATTCTAAGCCTCAGGGCTTGGAAATGCTGCCCATTCACGCCACGCATCAAGCATCGGGAAATACAACGCAAGTCGTATATTTTTATAACCCATGCTTTGCAAAGCATGGGCACGACAGTATTTGTGAATTATTCAGGTTAGTATGCTGCCAATAGATAATTGATGCAGCGCCTTATGATCAGAAATGCTTTCGGGTTTGATTTTCTCAATCATATCACCTTAATTTGTCTCAATTGATTTATCTCGATTCATTCATCACTGTTGATTTGTAACTATTTTTTGCTAAATTACCACTGAATACGCTTTATGAATGTCAAATTATCGCACTTATTATTTGGGAGGAGACATGAAGCAGGTTAAGATGACATGCCCACGTTGCAAAGAAAAATTTCAGGCAACCGTCGCAGATGTATACGAATGCCCATTTTGTGGCACCAGTGTACGCCAAAAAAAATCAACAGAGGATGGTGATATGGAAAAAACTCAAATTATGAAAATTTAACTTAGAAATGGGCACGGAATAACTTGAATCCAGACTCGCTGGAATAACGATTGCGTCAATAATCCTGCACTGGGCTCCAGCCATTCAAAAAGCATGAATCCAATAAAGCTCTGTAGGGTTGCCCAATGAAATTAGATTGAAGTACAGCCAGCCCTCATTGTCATAACCTGAAAACCAGAGCTCTTAACCTGAATAATTCATAAATCGTTGTGATGATTGCGAAGAACCTTTATTTGCAACGATTTTTTTGTCGATAGTGCCGACCAATGGATACGGTCGACTGGCAAAGAATTCGCTGGAACAGGGTCAGGCTTTCCTGTTTGCTTATTTTGTCAGTCACGCTACTGTTCTGGCATGGCAATAATGCATGCCCCCGTTATAAGTCGCATAAATATGTTAATAGAAAAGCCTGACCCAGTTCGGTTCGTTACGTTAAAGGGGTTAATATTGAAAGAACTTCTGCTTAGAGAAATTCTTTGGATTTTTGATAGTTTGATTGGAATGCGTTATCAACCATCCAAGAATGATGGCGGTAAGAACAGCCACTCTGAGGGGCTTTCTCCTATTTTCGTATCAATAGCTTCGATCAGGCCTTTTGATGTCAATATCGATTTTATCTTCTCCAACTCCCGTTGATTGGTTCTCAGTT